>JAUWIO010000267.1 GCA_030605305.1 Actinomycetes bacterium | reverse complement strand
AGGACGGCATCGGCGCCATAAGCGCGGGCCATCTGCAACTGGAACTCATCGACTATGAAGTCTTTGCATAACGTCAAAAGCGTTGAGAACTCCTTGGCCGCGCGCAGGTTCAACCAGCTGCCTTGGAAGTGATCCGATTCCGTCAGAACCGAGATGGCGCTGGCTCCGCCGGCATAGTACGCCTCGGCCTGGTCGACAACGGAGAAATCTTCTTTTAGTGTGCCGACTCCGGGACGGGCCGGTTTGATCTCGGCTATGAGGCGCACCCCGTCCATCTTCATCACCGCCGAAAGAGATAGCGGCGTCGGTTGGCTCATGGCCAAGCTTTGCAAGTGATCGGTGCCGACTCTGTTCTTCTCTTCTTGCAGTGACTTGCGCCTATCGGCGACGATCTTATCTAGGACGGATTCGCTCATGAACTCCTCCTCGCAAACTTTATCAATTCGGTTAACTTATTCTCGGCCCGGCCGGAATCGATCGACTCGGCCGCCGCCGTCAGGCCCTCTTTGATATCCGGCGTCTTGTCGGCTGCCGTCAGGGCTGCGGCGGCGTTCAACAGCACGATATCGCGGGCGGCGCCCGGTTTGCCGGCCAATTCGGCCTTGGTTATTTTGACATTCGTAGCGACGTCGCCGCCGGCGAGCGATCCGCGGTCGGCCCGGGCCAGACCGAAGTCTTCGGGCCCGATCTCGTAAGTGGTGACAGTTTCATTCTTTAATTCGCTGACCCTGGTTCGGCCGGCGGTCGTCACTTCATCCAAGCCGTCGCCATGGACGACCAACGCGTGTTTGGCGCCGAGAGATTTCAGGACTTCGGCCAGAGGTTCGGTCAATTCGGGCGTGTAAACCCCGAGGACCTGGTGTTCGGCCCCGGCCGGATTTGTCAGGGGGCCGAGGATGTTAAAGATCGTCCTGATGCCTACTTCTTTTCGCGGTCCGATCGCGTATTTCATAGCTTGATGGAGGGCGGGGGCGAAAAGGAAGCCGATGCCCACCTCGTCGATGGCGTCGGCTATCGCCGATGGTGATATATCGAGCTTGACGCCGAGTGCTTCCAGCAGGTCGGCGCTGCCGCAGGCGCTCGAGACCGCGCGGTTGCCGTGCTTAGCGACCGGTACGCCGGCGCCCGCCACTACGAACGCCGCTGTGGTGGAGATATTAAAGGTCCCGGAGACATCTCCACCGGTCCCGCAGGTATCGACGATCCCTTTGGCAAGAGGCGTGATCGCGACCGCTTTCTCGCGCATGACGGCGGCCGAGCCGGAGATCTCATCGACCGTCTCGCCCTTCATCCGCAGGGCGGTGATGTAGGCGGCGATCTGGGCGTCTGTCGCACCGCCGCTCATGATCTCAGCCATGGCGGCCGTGGCTTCTTCCCGAGATAGGTCCTGATATTCAACGATCTTTTTAATAGCCTCAGTGATCATTGACTTCCTTTGCCCTTGGGCGACCGCTTGTCGACCTTCTGATTTTATAACAAATCAGGGATCTGTCCACGCCGTTCTTTAGTATTTCTTACAGATCCAGCCAGTTCTTTAGGAGCGGCATCCCGGCCCCTGTCAGGATGGACTCGGGGTGAAACTGGACCCCCTCGATCGGCAGCTCTTTGTGGCGCATTCCCATGATGACCCCATCCTCCGTTTCGGCTGAGACTTCGAGCACCTCCGGCAAAGTCTCGCGCTCGACGATGAGCGAATGGTACCGGGTTGCCTCAAAAGGATTTTCGATGCCGGAAAAGATGGTCTTGGCGTCATGCTTGCCCATCGAGGTCTTGCCGTGGCCCGGATAGTCGCCGCGGACGACCCGTCCGCCGAAAGCGACCCCGATCGCCTGGTGGCCGAGACAGACGCCCACAATAGGGACCCGCCCGGCAACCTCGTTGCTCGCGTCGATAGATATGCCGGCCTTT
>JAUWIO010000124.1 GCA_030605305.1 Actinomycetes bacterium | reverse complement strand
TCGAGCACCAGAACAGCAAACTGCCCCTTATCTCGAATCAGCTCGTCTTGGTCGTTGAAGATAACGCCCCACGTGCCGGTATTGAAATATACCCCGTCATCCCCCACCTTCTCGATCTCGGGGTCGTGCGTGTGGCCGAAGGTCAGGTAGCGGACAGGATTACCCGATTCATCCATGATGCCCTTGATGGCCTCTATGGCCCGAAGGTTTTCTTCCGACATCGACGAACTGACCGAATAGAGTATGTTCCCAGAGAAGAGGCCTGTGATCGCTCCCACCAACAAAACAGTAGATACGGCAGATGACCAGCCGTAGGCGGTAGTTGAGACCACAAAGATGGCTGTCAAGACACTGCCGGCAATAAACAGAAGGACATCCAGATACGAAAGAAACCCGCGCCACAAAAATCGGGTCTTACTGTCATTGATCGGAAGCTTGTGCGTAGCCATGATCCGGCGTAGCGGATGATCTGCAGAGGCCGTGTCACCGACCAGGCGGTATTGCTGAGACAGCGTCTCAATCTGCCTGTCGGTTTCTTCTTGAAATCTGACTAGGTCGGCGGCGTCATATTTTGAGAGTCTTCCGCTCCGGCGATAAGATTTTGCCACCATCACGACAAATTGCCCAAGGAGCCTAAGCAGTTTCTTGAACCCAAGCGGATTATTCTTAAACGCCCAGGCAACATACTTAGTGTTCGGCTTAATATTATCAGCGAATGGATTGACCTCCTCGACCTTATTGAGCAGATAGCGCACAACAAAAGAACCGAAGGGCAGATTCACCTCACCCTGCTTCTTGGGCAGCACCGGATAGAGGCAGTATCGGAACGAGTTCAACACTTCGTATTGATTGCCATGCTCAGCGTAGAACTGATAGTCGGGATCGTAGAACATCCAGGGGGAGAACTCGATGTTATCTGCTAAAACAGCTCCGTCGGCTGCGGTCGGAGCGAACTCTTCGGTCCTCAGGAGTTCCCGAAAACGGGCCTGAACGCCTGGCCAGAAGAGTTCGATGTCGTGATTGCCGATGATGATAGTTAAGTGGTTTCCGTGGGCCACAAACCGTCCCAGAGCGTCGAAGAAGACAGGGTGACCGCGGGCGATCTTCTCCAGCTTCATGATCGTTGATGTCTCGTCCGTCTTCGCCCCGTACTTGCGAATATACTCACGTTCTTTCAAGGGCAAACTGGCGAGATGCGGGCTGTTTTCAATCTCCTCCGGGCCGATCATCACCTGTAGGAAGTCAAACAGGTCGCCATTGATGATGAGATGGACCGCTTCCGTAGCGCCCGCGTCGATGCGTTCCAGGAACCGCGCGAAAACTTCATCGAAAAAAAAGTCTTCCGTCGGAGCGAACTTGCCGGTTTCCGGACGACAGCCCTCACTAAGATGCAAATCACTTACGACAACAATCATATTGTCACGGTAGCCAGGTAACCAAGCACTGTCAAGCCGCTTCAGGTGTCGCGACTCCCTGATATTGTCCTCTTTGAAACTCAATAGAAATGTCCTCTTAGTGAAAGTAAGCTTGCCTTCGGATCGACGAGAGGGAGGCTCAAGCATTGAGAGGACATTTAGAGATGAGCAAAAAGGAAAGAGAGCGGCTCCTGGTGCTGTCGCGGGTTCGAGATCAAGGAATGAGCTTAAAGAGCGCCACCAAAGCGCTCTCGATAAGCTATAGGCAGACCAGACGCATCTACAAGCGGTTTCTCGATAAAGGAGACGCCGGCCTGATACACAAAAGCCGGGGCAAGATGTCCGGGCGGGGATTCGACCCCAGCTTCAGACAAACGGTGCTTGAGCTGTATAAAACCAAATACAGTGACTTCGGCCCGACGCTGGCCGCCGAGAAGCTGCTTGAGGAAGATGGGCTGACGGTGGATCATGAGACACTCCGGCGCTGGCTGCTTAAAGAGGGTCTTTGGCAGCGGCGCCGAAAAAGATCCGTTCACCGCCAACGCCGCACTCCAAGAGCACGCTTTGGCGAGTTGGTCCAGATGGACGGCAGCCACCACCTCTGGTTTGAGGAGCGAGCCCCCAAGAGTTGTTTGATGAACATGGTCGACGATGCCACCAAGACCACGCTGTCGCTAATGGATAACGAGGAAACGACAAGCGTATCCATGCGGTTGCTTTGGGCGTGGATTGATAAATATGGTATCCCTCAGGCCGTTTACGTTGACCATAAAAACGTCTTTGCGACAGACAGAGAGCCGACCATTGAAGAGCAGCTCAAGGGGGAGATCCCCTTGACTCACTTCGGGAGGGCCTGCGATAAGTTGGGCATCCAGGTCATTCGGGCCAATTCACCCCAGGCCAAGGGCCGGGTGGAGCGCAACCACAGGGTATACCAAGATCGCCTGGTCAAGGAGTTTAGGCTCAAGCGGATCCAGGCCCTGGAGCCGGCCAACAAACTACTGGCCTCAGGGTTTGTCGACGGTCTAAATGAGAGGTTCGCCAAAGCACCCGCCGATCCGATCGATAGGCATCGCCCTTTAGGTAAAATCGATCTTGCAGCCGTCTTCAGTTTTGAGTATCAGCGCACCATAGGCAATGATTTCACAGTGCGCTTTGAGGGCAGGCTCTTTCAGATCACCAAGCAGATTCCATTGCCCCAACCCAAAGAGAAGCTTGTAGTTCAAGTACGCCTTGATAGCAGCGTACACCTCATCTACAAAACCAAAGCACTCGAATTCATTGAAATAACCAAGGAAGCACCGGCCGAATCAATACCGGTAATCGCTAAAGAAGAGAAGCCAAAGAAAAGCACGGCCAATACTCCGGCGGCCAATCATCCTTGGAGACGTGAGTGGCAGAAAAAGCCGCTTGTTGGAACGAATCAAAAGAGAGGACATTTCTAACGAGTTAAGGAAGAGGACATTTTAAACGAGCTTTGACAACCCGATCCCCTGACGGTTGACCGCCCATCATCGACGGTGCTATTCTACCCAAACCTGACTAAATTGGTAAGGAATGGAGCAATCAAAGTCATGAAGGTCTCTCAACGGACTGAATATGGTATCAGGGCGATGATAGGGCTGGCGCGGGAGTTCGACAGCAAGCTCTCTATTAAAGAGCTGGCGCGGCGCGAGGCCATCCCTGAGACGTTTTTGGAACAGATAATGTCAGACTTACGCCGGGCCGGGCTCCTGGAGTCCACAAGAGGTCCCCGCGGAGGATATCGTCTGAAGAATCCGCCGGGCCAGATCACGGTCGGTGAGGTCGTAGAGACTTTGGAAGGGACGCTTTCTCCCGCCCGCTGTGAATCAGACTGCACCCATCTTGGGGGCTGTTCCACCCGGTCGGTGTTGGACAAGATAGAGCGTTCGATAACAGAGACGCTTGACGGCATCAATCTGGAAGATCTGGTCGCAGAGGGGGCGCCGCATGAATAAGATATATTTCGACCACAGTGCCACCACACCGGTCCTGCCGGCTGCGGCAGAGGCAATGGCGACGTTCTTGACGGACAACTATGGAAACCCGTCGAGCGTCTACGAGACCGGTCGGGCGGCGAAGGTCGCTTTACAAGAGGCCCGGGAGTCGATCGCCGCTCTTCTGCGGGCCGATGATCCGAAAGAGATCATTTTCACGGCCGGCGGCTCGGAGGCGGACAATCTGGCCATCAAGGGCGTCGCTGACGCCAAGCGCAAGCGGGGCAATCATATCGTGACATCCACGATCGAGCACCCCGCCGTTATGGAGCCGTTTAAGTATCTTGAGAAAAATGGATTTCAGGTGACCTATGTTCCGGTCGACTCGAAGGGGATGGTCGATCCTGCCGATGTTGCAGCCGCGCTCACGGATGAGACGATTCTCGTCAGCATCATGCTCGCCAATAACGTCGTCGGCACTATCCAGCCGGTCAAAGAAATAGCGGCGCTCCTGCATGGCAAGGGTATCACCTTTCATTCCGATGCGGTGCAGGCGGTCGGCAACCTGGCTATCGACGTCAACGAACTCGGCGTCGATATGCTTTCGATCTCAGGACATAAGTTTCATGGCCCCAAGGGAGTCGGCGCTCTATATGTTCGCAAGGGTACCCGCATCAATCCGATAATCCACGGGGGCGGCCAAGAGCGCAATAAACGCTCCGGGACTGAGAACGTATCGGGTATCGTCGGCCTGGCCAGAGCATTGGAAGTCGCCGAAGAGGAGCGGGAAGAGAAGCCCAAGCGGTTGACGGGGCTGAGGGAGCGTCT
>JAUWIO010000046.1 GCA_030605305.1 Actinomycetes bacterium | reverse complement strand
TGGTCCAAGCCGAGGTCCTTGACCCTGGCCCCTAAGCTGGTCGAGTCGCCCGACTCTGGCGATTTCTCCGCGCGTTCTTCTGCCAAGAGCGATATGAGTGCCGCCAGCTGCTCACGAGTGAGCCCCGGCTCGAAGGCGAGCCGGTTGCCTTTCCCGCGCTTAAGAGCCGACATGATTTCGGCGCACGCGACGCTCTCATCGACCATCAGAGTGCCCCCGTGGAAGATCTGCCCGTCTTCGAAATCATAAACGACACGCCCATAGTCATTTAGATGCGCAAAGGCACCGTACCACGCGCGGTCGACTTCCCCTTGGGCAAGCGGGTGGTCAGGGGCGTAAAGGTGCAATGACTTGACTGCTGATTCAACCAGGTTTAGTAGTGATTTGGCTGACCCATGCTCTTCGGCCTGGTACGTCACTGGCGCTCACGCTCAATTCGTTCCAGGGCCGCTTTCGCTATTTCGGCCAGACCGGCGCCAGCGACTTGTCCGCCGTTGGCCAGAGACTGGATCATAGAGATCGCTTTCGGCGTTTTTAAATGAGCTAGACCCTCAACGGCGGCTAGGCGCTCATCGAGATTTCGGTTGAGCAGGTCCCGCCTGGTCGCTATAGCGATAAGGATCGGCTCGGCCGCCGGGTCGCGGGTTATACCTAGAGACTTGAGCGCCTCGAGGCGGACTGTTTTGTCATCGTCTTTGATAAGAGCTTCGATCGATGCGAATGCTTCCGGTCCCAGCTGCGCCAGGGCCCTAGTCGTTTCCAATCGCACTCGCGGGTCCCGGTGCGAAGCCGCCTGCACCAGGTATCTGATCGCCCCGGCAGCTCCGATCTGGCCGAGGATGGAAACGACATTACGCACTAGATACCAGCGATGATCTAAGACCTTGCTGCCAAGACTGGAGAGATTGACGCGGCCGCATGAGGCGAGCAACTTGCATTGAGCATTGCGCCGCACCGCGTTCTTTTCGTCGCCGAGCAAGTCGAGCAACGTGACGATGCCATGGTTTCCTAAAAGGGTCATGAACTGCTCCACGTCAGCGAAGAGGACGGTGTGGTCGTGCTCGAGCGCGACCACCATCTCAGCCACGGTTTCGCGACGCCCGATCAGCCGGATTGCCTTCTTGATCGCGGTGGCTTTCTCAATGTCAGCTGAACGACGCCTGAACTCATCGATAAGAGCCGCTAGGATATCGGTCGCCTGAGCGATCTGTGCAGCGGTGACGACTCTGGAGAAGGCCCGTTCCAGTCCCGTGACCAGATGCTCGAACGACACGGTGTCCGTCTCCGAAGCCAGTAGGTGACGCAGGACGGAAGTGCTCGACCGCCCCAAGCCCTTGCCGCCCGCCCCCCCGGTCTCCGGGTTTAGCCGCGCCCGAGCTGCGGAAGAGTTCGGCAATATCGAGGATTCAATGCGGTCGAGTATTTCAGGGTTTTCCTTGTAGGGGTCGGTGATCGCCCCGACTTGCTTGGCCGCAACCAGCTCCTCCAGGCGTTTGCGTTCAGTGTCGGAGAACTGCAGCCGCTTTGCTACCGCCGGTACTATTTCGTCGAAGCGCCCCGCTTCAAAAATCAGGCCCGATACAGCATCTCTGATATGAGCTTGCGTCACACCCTTTGTGTCGGCGCCGGCGGCCAGCAATTCACATAATTCAGGTGTCGAGAGCCTTTCGAGCAGGTGGCGGCGGGCCATAGAGGTGGAGGCGGATTCGGTCCGTAGCAAAGAGGATGCCACCGCTGATATTAACGGTTGCTCAAGGAGGAATAGCGACTCGCCAATGAAGCGGAAGTAGCGGTTGCGATCGTCTATCGTATCGTATCGGGCCAGGGAAAAAAGGCGTGGGAAGGCGCCATCGGCAATAATCTCACCCTGTTTGGCCGCTTTACCGGCGCCACTTATATAGGACAAGAAATCCGCCAGATGTTCAGTGTTCGCAAAGAGTTCGGCTTTGAGCCGCGTCCGATTCTCCGGAGATACTTCTTCGTCCTGAAACAGGGTCTGCTGTAATTCTCGAAAGTCAGTCGCCGTTGTCAGCAGTTCGTCGACGTCATCTTCGATCTCGTAGACCTGCTTGGCGATCGCCTCCGAGACCGTGATATCTTCGGTCCGTTGGTGCCACAACAACTCGACCGCCCCGCCTGCTCGGGCCGCCTCTTCCGGATCCATACACAACACACCGAGGAGCGCCTCGAGTTGGCGGGCGTCAACGCTGCGACCGAAAGATAAAGCCTCCAGCTTGAGCTGAAACAGATCCCGCGCCAATCCGCGCGACATGGCGGTGTCGGGTAGCGGATGACCTTCGATGGAGATATGGTCCTTGTCGACCTGGAGGTCCAGCCGCCCGCTGTCAGAGAAAAAGGCGCGGAGCATCGCCAAGAGACCCTCGATCGCTTGGCGGCTGACAACGTGCTCCGAAGGGTAGAGGTGAAGCGACTTCAGCGCAATATTCAACTGCTTGACGGCATCTTCGGCCAAGCCTTGTTTCTTACGGTCCGCTTCATCCAGGGTTTTCATGTGTTTTGCGGAGCTATTCTCTCACCAATAATTTCTGACGGCAAATAGCATATTCAGGAAGACCATGGGGGAGAATGAGGAATACCGAGTAGGGGAGAATGATAAACATGGGCGAAGAAGTCGCATGGATAAGAACAGCCTCGGACGAGGAGCTGTCGGAACCGGCTAGAACAGCATATAAGGAAGCGGCCCGGGTCTACGGTGCGGACATTAATCTGATCAGGGCCGCCGGTCTGTGGCCCGAGCTGGTCGAGGTAGAGGCCCGCAGGTTGGCACTTTTTGCAGAAACCGACACTGAACTGGCTCCTGACCTCAAGGAATTGATCGGGGTGCGGGTGGCCGAGTTGCATAACTCTGAATACTGCCGCTCTCGCTATCGTGCCGAACTGCTGGCGCGCGGCTGGTCGGATGAGAAGATAACCCATATCCTGCAAGACATCGAGTCGGACCACTTGAGCCGGGATGAACGCGCCGTACTCAGGTTTGCCGACAAGATGACGCGGCTGCCGCAGTCAATGTCTACGGAGGATATAGATCTGCTCCGTCAGGCGGGCCTGACCGATCGCGGCATCCTGGAGACGGCCGCGCTGACCGCCTATTTCAATAGCCAGACACTGTTGGCTAATGCGCTGGGCGTCATGCGCCCGAACACCTAGTCCTCTTTTAGGATCGTGTCGTCGTATTCAGTTTCGAGCCGCAGCTTGTGCCGCGCTTCCTGCTTGGAGAGAAAATCAAAGATCTGCTTCAGCTCCGGGTCGCGAGTGTGTTCCGCCAGGCCCTCGTAGAGGCTGTGGGAGTGTTCCTCGCTCTTCATTGCAAAGACAAGTATGTCCTGATAGGTCATGTCCGCGGAATAGCTGACCTCGCGAAGATAGTCGCTTATTTTAAGATCTGCGACATCTTTGACTTCGATGTGGTCGAGTTGATCCGGGTCCAGGTGGGTCAGCGCTTTGTGGTGCTTACCTTCTTCGACTGCCAATTCATTGAAGATCTCAGCGGCGCGCTCGGAATCCGCCTGTCGGGCCAGCATGTGATAGAGCTCCTCAGACTCAGCCTCTTTTTCCAGCGCAAACTCTATGACCCCTTTTACGGACGATATCTCTTTATCCATGAGACCTCCCAGTCTTTTGGCTGACTATGGCTCTTTTGCAAATAAGTGTGGATTCCGATTATCTTTATATTAGCTTATATTTCAAGCGCAACCAGGATAAGTAGGTATATGGAAAATAATCCGGAGTCACGAGTTGAATACGTCAGGCGGGTCCAGGGGCTGCCGTGGTACGACCGGTTTTTGGTCGAGTTCCTGGCCTTCATTCGGGCATCTAAAGGGGCCAGTAAAGGGTCTAGGATGCTTTGTGTCCAGTGCGGGAGCGGCACGCTCGCGGTCAAGCTCGCAAAACTGGGGGGCAAGGGGACCGCGGTCGACAGCTCTGCGGGGTTGGTGGATGCGACGGCCGCAGCCGCGAAACGCGCCCATGTCCGCGACCTCCAAGCTCTACGAGCTGACCCGTTTGACCTGCAATTTGAGACAGATAGCTTTGATCTTGTCGTCGCGGTGACGCTCCTTGGCGGCCTCGATGAGCCGGAGGCGGCCGTCGGTGAGATGGCCCGAGTGACGGCCGCGGATGGGGCCGTCACTACCTTGGAGCCGTCTTTCGGGGTCCGCCCCGAGCAGGTACTGGCTTTTACCGCCCGGCACGCTCTGACGGGTTTCTCCTTCAAGGCCTTCCAGGCTTGGAGCGAGGAGGCGCAGGCGGGGAATCGTTTCTCGGCGAGCGAGCTCGAGCGCCTTTATCGGAAGGCCGGACTGTCTGTTTCCCGCCAAGAGGAGCAGATGGACCACTTTCTGCTGGCGACATGCGGAGTAAAAGGCTCACCCTAGGCGGCGTTAGTGATCCAGGCATTCAGTTCATCGATGTCGGTGGTGAGAACAGCATCGCGATCGCCGAACCGGACGAAGGCGGCCGGCGAAGCCGGCGCCGGTGCCTTTGGCGGCGGCGACTTTAGTGGTCGATGGCCGTCGATCACAATGACCTTGCGCGGATGGTAGCGAGCCCTGGCAGCCCGCAGCAACGGTCCCGACCTCAACTCATCTCTATTCTTAGCGCTCAGAAATATCTCTAGTTTTGGTTCGTTTAGCCACATGACGGCCAGCGCGTAGTCGGCCGCGGTGAGGCCGGATTCGCTAAAAACGCCGGCAAAAGCCGCCAGCGTCGCTTCGGCTGTATCGATAAAAGATTTCCTCCCCGTCAACCCGCCGAGGCGCATCAAGGCTATGGCCGCTTGCGAATTCTCAACTATCGGACGATAGGGGGCCAGGTCAGGGAAGCGAGCGTCGCTTAAGGGGCGCGAATCCAGAAAGGTCTCGGAGTTCAGATCATAAAGACATCGAACGGTCGCCCCGGCCAATTTTTGCGCCTCATTGATAAAGGCGGTGTTCCCCGAAGCCTCGTAGGCGTCTAATAAGAGCGCGAGGACATCCACCTGGTCACAAAGGAAATCCGGGTCGCCGAGGCCTGTTTTTTCCATAGAACGTTGAAATAGCCCCCGCTCTCCCAGAAAGTTATCGAAAAGGAAATCTATTACATGTAGGCCGAGATCGTCCGCGCCAGGCCGCTCGAGCACTGCGGACGCCTTGATGAAGGCAAATGCGGCGCGGGCATTTGGCCCGGAAAGGGTTTGGCTGTCCCGTTTTGCTCGCGGTCCTTCGAGTACAGCCGTCTCAAATCCGCCGTCCTCCCGATACATGCACGTTTCCATAAAATCCAGGACGCCGCTCGCGGCCTCAGAATAGAGCGGGTCTTTAGTGAAGCTAAAGGCATCAAGGTACAGACCACAAAGGTCGGCTTGGTCCGTCAGGAGCCTTTCCCGGGCCGGTTGCGACCAATCCGCCCTAGCGCAAAATCGATGAAAGCCGCCGTCGGCCGACCGCAGCCCTCCATCCGCCATTCCTTTTAGTGTCAGCTCAAGCGCGTACAAGGCGCCGGCGTCGCCTGTAAAGGCGCGGGCCAAAAGAAAGCGTCCGGGAGCCGCGAGAGGGAACTTCGGCGCTGCCCCGAACCCGCCATGCTCGGTGTCGAGATTGGCTGTCGCCAGGGCCGAGAAGTATTTTCCGGGCGCGGGCGCCGCGGTCACCGGCGCCCTCCGCAGAGGGCCGGGATTCGGCGCGGGGCCGGCGGTACCCGAGCCGGCGACCTCGTTGAGCAGGTCAAGAAAGTCGCGCGCGGCAATGTAGGTCGTGCCGGTGATAAAATCACCGCCGGGCGTCAGGAAGGCAATGCTGGGCCAAGCCCCCATGGCGAATCGCTGCCAGATATCAGGGCGGCGGGCCGTATCGACTTTTATGGGGACAAACGAACTCGATATCACTTGCGAGACATCTTCGTCCCGTAGAATTCGCGACTCCATCATCTTGCAGGCCTGGCACCAAGAAACTGTCAAGTACAGCAGGATTGGGCGACCCCTCTTTCGAGCGCGTCGGAACGTTTTATGGTCCCACTCTTCCCACTGCCATCTGGTCATGCCTTCAGAATATGCCCAAAACTAACAAATTTGTGCGCTTGATTGTCGGGCGTGCGGTTTTTCGGTAAGCTGTTGAGGCAGATGATAGCGAACTTATTGACGGCCAGCCGTCTTGTTTTAATTCCGATAATTTTTTATTTGATCATGACCGGTCAGTCCGTTGCGGCCCTGATCGTCTTTGCGTTTGCCGCTTTGACCGATTTCTTGGATGGGGCGGTGGCGAGGCACCTCGACGAGGGCACGGAGCTGGGGCGCGTGCTGGATCCACTGACTGACCGCTTGTTGATCGTGAGTATGATCATCGCTTTGTACTTGCGAGACGGCCTCGGGCCGCCGCTGTGGGCGCTATTAGTTTTGGTCGGGCGCGATGTGCTGATATTGGCCGGTTCGACTTGGCTGACCTGGAAGGGACGCCCCGTCGAGG
>JAUWIO010000140.1 GCA_030605305.1 Actinomycetes bacterium | reverse complement strand
CTTCGACGTTCGGAATATCGCCACGAGTTACTGCCTGCTCTTTTCTCAGGCACGTGATACAAGCATCGAGTAATGAGAAGGCCCGGCGCAAGGGTTCCATCTTCCGGGCGCCACAGCAGCGCTTCCGCGATTCGATGCTGTTGTAAAAGAGATTGGGCCCTTCTTCGCGCTCCATTGCCTCAACCGCTTCCGTGTTCGGGAACATCACCTGGAACTCGATGCCATACTTCTTTCTGGCCTCATCCATTACATCGTAGGTCTCCTGGTGCAGGCGACCGGTGTCGAGAGTAAAAATACGGGGTTTGTCGGTCAGTTTGCTCAACATGTCGACTAGGACCATGTCCTCCGCGCCGAAACTGCAGGCCAGACCGACCTTGTCTCCAAACTGGTCTATGGCCCACTTGAGCACCTCTTCGGGACTCTGCCCTTCTAGGCTTGGTAGATCTTCCATCATCCGTTCCTCCGTTTCCGGACCCGGCTCACGCGCCGACCCCTTGATTATATTGTATAAGTAAGCCCTCTGTCGGCTTTTTCGTGCTGACGCGAAGCCAAGTCGCCAATGGTCACCGAGCCTAAGTACCCGCGTAGCTGTACCTGCGATTCCAGCCAAAGTTCCTGGATAACACATTGAGTCGACTGACGGCAATCGCTGCCGCTCTGACTGATGCAATCCATATTCATGACGGGGCCGTCCAGGGCCTCGATGACTTCCAGGACCGTGATCGCCTCCGGCGCCCGCGCCAAACTGCAGCCGCCACCGGCACCGCGTTGACTATTGACCAATCCCGCCTTTCGCAAGGATGTGATCTGCTGCTCCAGGAACCGCTCGGGGATATCCTGGCGGGACGCTATCTCCCGGGCGCATATTGGCTTGCGGGTCGCCTGCGACGCTAATTCTATCAGAGCCCGCAACCCATATTCAGTCTTGACAGAGAACTTCACGGGTTCACCCTCAGCAGACCCACTCGTAATCGACGAGCTCAGTCACGGTCGGATTCTCGCCGCATATGGGGCAGGCCGGATCCTTTCGGATCTTGGTCTGTCTGAACGACATGTCGAGCGTATCGACGACCAGCAACCTACCGGTCAATGTCTTGCCCTTACCAAGGATCAGCTTTAGGACTTCAGTCGCCTGGACCGTCCCGATTATTCCGGCAACGGAGCCGAGAATACCGGCTTGCGAACAATTCGGGACGCTGCCCGCGGGCGGCGGTTCCGGAAAGATGCATCGATAGCAGGGGCCCTCGTCAGGCACGATAGTGAATGCTTGGCCATCGAAGCGCAGGATGGCACCGTGCACCAAGGGCTTCTTGGCAAAATAGCAAGCGTCATTGACGAGAAAGCGGGTGGGAAAGTTGTCGGTCCCATCGACGACGATATCGTATTCCTTGATCATGTCCATGATATTCGACGAATCGACCATCTGCTGATACGGTTTGATGTCGAGATCGGGATTGATCAAGCGCATCTTTTCCGCTGCCGACTCGACCTTCGGACGGCCGATATCAGGCGTATGGTGGAGCACCTGTCGTTGCAGGTTGCTCAGGTCGACCACATCATTATCGGCGATGCCGATCGTACCGACACCGGCGGCCGCCAGGTACAGAGCGACCGGCGAACCCAGGCCCCCGGCCCCCAGCACTAAGACCTTGGCGTTACCTATCTTCTGTTGTCCGTCACCGCCAACCTCTGAAAGGATTATGTGGCGGCTATACCTTTCTATCCAGTCTTCCGAATAGGTCATCTGTTCTCCTCTTTCTTTCTTCTCTGTGGTCAGGCCTTCTTTATTAGCATCCGGTAGTGGCCGCCGTCCGCTTTGCCGACCTTCATTATCTGGTGTCCCTCTTCTTTCACGCTCTGGGGAACATTGGCGATCGGATCGCCATCATCCAAGAGCACCTCGAGATGTGAGCCGGCATCCATCTCTTCCAACTTCAGTTTCGTCTTGACGAAGTTTATCGGACACAGAACCCCTCTTAGGTCCAAACTATCATCAGCCTTTATCTCTGTCACTTGCCTACTCTCCTCTTTAGTTCATCCAAGCCGACCCGCCCGATAGTGACTCCCAGGCGCTCGCCGCGCTTGCCCTCTTCCTTATAGAATCGCAGGACATCAGCGATGACCTCCATCGCGTCGTCCGGCGAGATAAATTCGCCGATCTTTTGCCCCAGCTCGGGGTGACGGCCCCAGCGGCCGCCGGCGTAGGCGGCCAATCCGACCCGTTTCACTTTCCAGGCGTCGGTAGGACAACTCTTTATACAGTCACCGCAATCGATACATTTAGCATCATCCTTAATGGGAAGATCGTCGTCTCCCATCACGATGGCGCCCTCCTTGCAGGTCACCTCGCAAACACCGCAACCATTACAGTCGTCCGCAAAAAGCTCGGGCTCTACCAGCCCATGAAAACCGACATCGTTCTCCTGCGGTTTCGGACAACAAGCCAGACAGCCGGCAAACGTCACTTTGAATTTATGCGGCAACTCAAGGCCCTCGGGCTGCCCGTAAAAGCGCTCATCGGCAGCCAGGCCAAGTCCGGCTGAATCCACCAGGCCGTTGGGGCAGATCTCAGCCCCCGGACAAGCTGTCACCACTCGAAATCTCGGCCCGCAAGCCCCGATCCTGACTCCAGCGGCCTCCAAATCGTCACGAGCGTTCTGAAGCTGCTCGAAGGGTATGCCTTGGATCTCTATCCCCTGTCGTACCGTCAAATGGAGATTCCCGTCACCGTACTTGCGGGATACCTTGCTGATGACCTCCAGGTGGTCGGCGTCTATCTTCCCGACCGGCGTACGCAGACGTAAGGCGAAGAAATCCTTCTCTTTTTGTTTTATAAAGCCGCCCGTCTTCATCGCGGCTAGATCTATTGTCTTCGGTAAAGTCATATCTCTTAGCTTTCAGCTCCTTGTACCGACGGCTCCCGCAGGATCTCTGCCAGCTTGTCGACGGCATCGGTCATCAGGGCGACGCACGCCCCTGTATGCCCGGTAAAGCGGCCGGTCACGATCTCGGAACACTTCAATTGCCGCTCCGTCTTGAACCACCGGTAATACTTGGCCGACCGCCGGTATACATCAGATTTACGTGCCATATCCGCCGGGTCGGTGCGACCGTAGACCAGGCCGATAACCAAAGCACCGCCGGTGATCATGCCGCAAAGGTCCCGCCGCCCGCCGATACCGGCTCCGAACGGGGCGGCGAACCGCATTATATCTTCATCCGCTCCGAGTTCCCGAGCGAAGGCTACCGCCAAAGTCTCAGCGCAGTTGTAGCCACTTTCAAAAAGAACCAGCGCCCGCTCGGTGACCTTCTCCGGCCGCAGCCCCGACACATCGAACCTTGCAGTCAACCTTTTACCCCCAAATCCTAGATAGTCGGTCGGATTTGTGCTTAATGAATATTATCCAAGCATCACGGGATTGTCAACGACCGACAACTCGAAGTCAGCCGACACCTTCAGCAAGCCCTATATTACCTGCTCAGCGCGGCAAGCAAGTTTCTTCTCGAAGATCAACAAAATGAGTGTTCCGCCCGTTAGAAGACGAGCGTGATAGGAAACATTGACAGTCGAGGGGTGAGTGAAATAAACAGAAGCACACTGAAGGCCGTTCTCGCGACCCTTGGCCTGGGTCTCATTATTTTCCTTATGGCAACAATGACGATCACGGCCGCCTGTTGGGCCAACCAGGTTATCGCGCTTCCCAAGCTGG
>JAUWIO010000172.1 GCA_030605305.1 Actinomycetes bacterium | reverse complement strand
TGTTTCCGATGATGCCCGCATGGCCGAAAAATCCTGATTTGGAATTAATGTGGAGCTAAAGGGGTTCGAACCCTTGACCTCTTGAATGCCATTCAAGCGCTCTCCCAGCTGAGCTATAGCCCCGAAATCTAGTCTGTCATTCTATCTAGGTGCCGCCCTGCCGTCAATCGCTTACAAGCCGGTTTTTCGCTCTTATTCTGCCCGCTCAACTACTTCCAGCTTGGGAGCATCGCTCCAGAGCCGCTCTAGTTGATAGTATTCCCGTTTCTCTTGCGTGAAGACGTGGACCACAAAGTCCCCGTAGTCCACCAGTATCCAGTCGCCCAAGTCTTCCCCCGCCGAGCGAAGCGGCGTGCCGCCTAGCTCGTGGATCGTCCTGCGGATCTCATCGGCAATGGCCTTGGCTTGTCTGTCGTTCTTCCCGCTGCAGATCAAGAAGTAGTCTGTGATATTGAGTACTTCGGCGACATCCAGGATTATGACGTCAGTTGCCTGTTTTTCGGCAGCCGCGGCAGCCGCGGCCGTCACCATCTCTTTGATCGCGTCCAGTTCCGACGTCACAAAAAGTCCTTACCGAGCAGGATGACGACATCGGTGACGTCTTGCGCCAGCGCATCATCGACCACCGTCCCGAGCCCTAGGTCCTTTGCCAGCTGTTTGCCGCCTCTTCTGGCAGCTTTGTTGTAGACCATGATCCTGGTCGTGGCGTAATCGAAGCTATCTGCATTCTTAACGTCTATTATCTGGTACCCCTTCCCTATTAAGCGATCGGCCGCTTTTCGACCGATTCCCGGGGTCCCGTTGCCATTGAGAATGATCACCTTTAGCCCGTCTTCTTTAAACGTTGGCTCACGCCCCCAAATAGCTTTGACCAGCCTGCTTAACTCATCGTTGACCGGCTCATAGTAGAGGCTTTCGCCGATCTCGAGTTGGCGCACCGGCACATCGTAGAGATCGCGCCTCTCCTTGGAGATCAACGTCATTTGCTGGCCCAGTTCTTTCGACTCGGCTCTCGGGACATTACCGTCGCTGTACTGCTCGAATACGCCGCCGATATCTTTACTCACTTTCAGGCGGGCGAAGGCGGCGTCATCAATAATGAGATACCCTTCCGACTTGATTCCCAGGACGGTAGAGATCGCCGCGGCCAGCGCCTTTGGGCTTTCCTTAAAGCCGTCGGAGATCGACTGCAAGCCGCGTCCGGGCATGACGACAAACATATCGGGGTCGACAAATAGCCCCCCGATCCGGTTTTGGGCCGGGTCAAAAACAACTTGTACGGCGCCTGACAGAGTCTTGGACCCACCGCTATCAGTGACCCCGAGAATCACGAAAGTCCTCTGCGTAATTACGACCTTCTCTTCCTTCTTCGCTTCTGTCTTTTGCTCCGATTCGACTTTAACGACCGTGGTCTTCCCGTCCTTTGGGTCGGACTCAGTAAAAAATACGTCCCAGCCGACCCAGGCCAAGGCGAGTACCGCTATTAATCCAATAAACGGCAATATTTGCTTTGCCTTACTGGGTGGACGCCGGCGCTTTGCCCGCCGTTGCGTCCGATTCTCTATTTCAGGCACGTGCTCTCACCTCTTTGGCTATCCCATTCCAGGCCGCGACGGTACGTGGATGTATGAACCGCCCCATCTCGATCAGAGACAGCAACTGACGCTTGACCCCCATGATATATGCGGCCCGTAAATCGCGTTCGGCCAGCTCCCTTATGTCATCGACTCCAGGAAACTGCCGAGACGGTTCGATCATATCTGCCAAGAAAACTATCATCTCCATGTCTGTCATGGCCGGCGCCCCAAAAGTGTGGCGTTCGACGGCCCGCGCTACTCGATCATCTTCTATCCCAAGTCTGTCTGACAGTATACCGGCACCGACGGCCGCGTGCAGCAAGTAAGGCCGTTTTCGTTCGACTGCTCCTATCGGTAGGTCGAGCCGGCCGGCTGCCTCCAGAAGCTCAGCGTCGTTCATATCCCGAGCCACATCGTGCGCTAGTGCCGCCAGCGCGCACAATCCTGCCCCGCAGTCATGCCGCAGGGCAAGCTTCTTGGCGGTCACGGCCGTTCGCTGCGCATGTGCAAAACTTTTCTCACAGAGCACCGAACGCAGTTTTGCCTCTGTCTGCTCATAGCCGGCCAAGCTCATCGATAGAGGCCGGACTTGTGTATGTAGTTCGCGACTGAATCCGGCATCAGATATCTGATCGGCCGGCCCTCGCTCACCCGATTGCGCAGATCTGTCGAAGAGATCGCCAGCGCCGGCACTTCTATTGTATCGATTTGCGGCGCGTTTTCGCCTCTTGAAACAATGGCCCGCAAATGAGCCAGATCATACCCCGGCCTGGTCACAGCGATAAATCGACAGAAATCCGCCAACTTTTCATAATCCCTCCAGCTGGTGACGTCCAAGACGGCGTCAGCGCCGGTGATGAAGTAGAGTTCGGTTTCAGTCCCGCAGGCCTCGCTGACGGCCCGGATAGTGTCAATGGTGTAAGAGGGGCCGGCTCTGTCCACTTCGAGACGAGACACGGAGAAGTATGGGTTTGAAGCCGTTGCTATGACCACCATCGTGAAGCGTTCTTCCGGCGAAACATACTGGCATGCTTCCTTGTGCTCGTAGCGTCCGGTCGGCATGAAGACGACGTGTTCCAGCTGATACTGAACCCGGGCCTCCTCGGCCGCGACTAGATGCCCGAAATGGATCGGATCGAAAGTCCCGCCCATGATGCCGAGGCGCCGGTATGTCTTTATGTTTCCGAGTGACTCGATCCCCGCCATAGAGGGATTATAGCCTAACTCGTCAGCCTTTCTCTATTTCAGAGATCTTGGCTTTGAGCTCGGCGAGTTCGTCTTTACTCATCGTGCCCTTATCCATCAAGTACGAGATGACGGCCGTCGAGGAGCCGTCCATCACGCGGTCGACGACCTCATCGACCATGGAGTGGGCTATCTGATCTCGTTGAACTAGCGGAGTATATACATACGGGACCGTGGACTTGTCTTGCCCGAGGATCTTCTTGATGGCCAGGCGATTCATAACAGTCATGATCGTCGTGTAGGCCAGACGACGACGCTCGTACATGACCTCGAACACGTCCTTCACGGTCGCCTCCTCAAGGTCCCAGGCGATACCCATGATATCCATTTCCAAGTC
>JAUWIO010000289.1 GCA_030605305.1 Actinomycetes bacterium | reverse complement strand
GTTTATCGACGAGGCTCAAGGGCTTCGGCGCTCGTCCATCGAGGAGCTGCGCATGCTCTCGAATCTTCAGTACCTTGACCAATCGCTCTTGCAGATTTTTCTGGTCGGCCAGCCGGAGCTTCGCCACCTCCTGGCCCGGCCGGATCTCGACCAGCTGCGCCAGCGAATCATTGCCGGCTATCACTTGACCGCCCTCCTGGAGGAGGAAGTCGGGAACTACGTGCTCCACCGTTTGAAGGTCGCGGGCTGGCAAGGGATTCCACAATTCGCCGATGATTGTTTTACCCTGATCTATTGGGAAACCGAAGGTGTGCCCCGCAAGATCAACAAGCTCTGCGATCGGGTGCTTTGGTTTGCTTTTCTCGAGGAAAAGGACGAGATCACCCGCGACGATGTGGTGAGTGTCATCGAAGATATGAAGACGGAAGACTTCAGTAATTTGAAGGATCCGATCGAGGCCTTGCCTGAAGGAGAGATTTCTTTTTCAGCCGATGACCTGATGAGACCTGAGGAGAGGGAGCCAGAACGAGACGCCAACATTATCGGCTTGCACGGCATCACAAGCAAAGAATAGACCGGCTTCGATCTCGACTAGGTTTCAGCGGTACGACCGGGGCCGCTCGAGAAGGGAAGTGGGGCGAGCGGTAAAGGGAGAAAAGGCTACTCTGGCCATGACGAAGGGCGATCTAGACCGGATCAGGATCGATCGAACCCGCATCGCGCGTTCGATCGATCCTGTGAATCGGGTCTACATCAATAAGGTAGAGCAGATTCACGCGGTTGATGGGATCGCCGACGGCGATTCCAATCAACCCCGATCTACTCTAGCCAACGCCATGACGGTTGACGTGGAAGACTACTTCCAAGTTTCCGCCTTTGAGCCCCACGTCGACCCGGGCCAATGGGACAGCTATCCCTGTCGGGTCGAGCGTAACGTCGAGATCATCCTCGAGCTTTTCGACCAGCATCACGCGCGGGCCACCTTCTTTACGCTGGGCTGGGTCGCAGAGCGCTATCCGGGCCTCATACGGCGCATCATCGAAAACGGTCATGAGCTGGCCAGTCACGGCTTCTCACATGTCCGCGTCCACGATCAAAACGCGGCCCTCTTCCGCGATGACGTAAAGCGGGCCAAGGCCCTCCTCGAGGATACAGGGGGGGTGGCCGTCAGGGGTTATCGTGCCGCGAGCTTTTCGATCGGACAGCGCACGCTCTGGGCTTTTGATGTGCTGGCTGAGGAGGGATATCGCTACAGCTCAAGCATCTATCCCATCCGCCACGATCTCTATGGCATGCCCGACGCACCGCGCTTTGCTTTCCGGCCAAACCCGCGAGAGGCCTTCATCGAAGTGCCGATCACGACGTTGTCGCTATGGGGACAGAACCTGCCCTGTGGTGGCGGCGGCTACTTTCGCTTGCTCCCCTATGCCGTCTCTCGCTGGGCTCTGCGTCAGGTGAACAAGACCGACGGCGCGCCGTGTATTTTCTATTTTCATCCCTGGGAGATCGCCCCTGAGCAGCCGCGCATTCCCGGGGTGTCACTCAAGACGCGATTTCGGCACTACCTCAATCTGGGACGCATGCAGGACCGGTTGGCGGCGGTGTTGCGCGATTTCCACTGGCATCGGATGGACGAGATCTTTCTTGAAAACAAGGAGACGGCCGGGTGAG
>JAUWIO010000084.1 GCA_030605305.1 Actinomycetes bacterium | reverse complement strand
GGCAATACATCTGAAGGTAGGGTCCGTATCGGTGTTTGCTCCGGCGCCGGGTGCCGGGCGCTCGGCAGCGAGGCGGTCCTGGCTGCTTTAAGCGCAGAAGCTGAAAACCGTGGAGTGACCGAGAATGTCAAAGTCTTCGGGACCGGCTGTCCGGGGTCGTGCCAACAGGGACCGGTGGTCATTGTCGGTCCCGAGGAGTACTTCTACCAAAAAGTGGCGGCTACCGACGCCGCGGATATTCTTGACGCTGTTGAGAGCGGGAAGCCGCTAGAGCGCCTGCTTTATCGCGGACCGATCCCGGGAGAAGTCTCTCCGACCGTCGCGGAGGTACCATTCTTTAAGTACCAGGAACGTGTCGTGCTCGAGCATAGCGGCTCGATCGATCCGGACAAGATAGAGGACTATATTGCGGTCGGGGGTTTTCAGGCGGTCGTTAAGGCGATCACTTCGATGTCGCCAAAAGACGTTGGCGCGATGGTCACCGACTCCGGCCTGCGCGGGCGCGGCGGGGCCGGCCGGACGGTCGGCGCCAAGTGGGAGCGGTGCCGAGAAGCCGTCGGCGACCCGAAATATTTGATATGTAATAGAAGCGCTCTCGATGGCGTCCCATTTCAGATCATCGAGGGCGTCATCATCGGGGCTTACGCCGTGGGGGCCGCTTCGGGGCTGATATACCTGCGACGACAGAACCCGAAGGCCGTTGCCCAGATAAGGGGCGCTATTGAAAAGGCCTACGAGTTTGGCCTTCTCGGGCAGGGCATTCTCGACTCGGAGTTCAGTTTTGACCTCGATATCTACGAGAGCGACGGCGCGTTCATCGCCGGCGAAGAGACGGCCATGATCGCGGCCATCGAAGGGGAGCGGGCCGTGCCGCGCGTGCGTCCGCCGTATCCGGCCGAAAAGGGCTTGTGGGGACAACCCACACTTATAAATAATGCCGAGACCTTTGCGAATATTCCGGCCATCGTCGAAAAGGGGGCCGACTGGTATCGCGGGATCGGCTCGCCCGATAGTCCGGGGACGAAAGTTTTCTCGCTCACCGGCAATGTGCGAACCGGTGGCCAGGTTGAACTGCCCTTTGGTACCACTATCGAGCAACTTGTATATCAAATAGGAGGCGGTATTTCCGGGGACCGGGACTTCAAGGCACTCCACATCGGCGGACCAACGGGTGGCTCTGTGCCGGTCTCCGCGCTCGACATGCCGCTCGATTATGACAGCATCGAAGCCGCCGGGGCGATCATCGGTACCGGTGACCTCGCTGTTCTGGATGAGTGCACGTGTATGGTCGAGACAGTCCGGTCGTTTATCGCTCTCATGGCCGACGAGTCATGCGGCAAGTGTGCGCCGTGTCGTATCGGCACCAAGCGGTTGTCCGAGATGATGGATGATATCGCGACGGGGCGCGCCGATATGGGCGTTCTGGATGAGCTGGAATCACTGTCAAAGGTCGTTAAAGCAGCCTCGCTTTGTGGGCTTGGCAAGACGGCCCCGAATCCTATATTGACCACACTCACGCACTTCCGAGACGAGTATGAAGCACATATTAAGGACAACAAGTGTCCGGCAGCGCAATGTTCAGCGCTGGTCAAGGCCCCCTGTAGCCATACATGTCCGGCCCAAGTGGATGCACCGAGCTATATCGCGCTCGTCGCCCAAGGTCGGTACGAGGAGGCCATCGCTGTCCACAGAGAGAGAAATCCGTTCCCATCGATCTGCGGCCGGGTCTGCCATCATCCTTGCGAGACCCGGTGCAAGCGCGGTCAGCTCGACGAGCCGATCGCGATCGCGCTCGTCAAACGGTTCATGGCTGATAATGCGTCCCCTGTCCACCCCGATTTTCCACGAGATCCGGAGAACTCCAAGCACAAGGTGGCTATCGTCGGCGCGGGGCCTGCCGGTCTATCATGCGGCTACTACCTGGCTTTGGTCGGTTACGATGTGACCGTTCTGGAGGCTTTACCTGAGGCGGGCGGGATGATGAAGGTCGGGATCCCGGATTTCCGTCTTCCGGAAGAGATCCTGAATAAAGAGATAAGCGCCATCACCGACGCCGGAGTGACCATAAAAACCAATCAAGCTCTGGGTCGAGACTTCACTATTGAGAGCCTGTTCGACGATGGCTATAAGGCAGTTTTCCTGGGTACCGGGGCCCACTCGGGGAACCGGATGGGCTTGGACCACGAAGAGTCCCTCGAAGGCGCTATAGACGGAGTGACCTTTTTGCGCCGGGCGAACCTGGGCGAAGCGGTCCAGGCGGGTCGGCGGACCGTGGTCATCGGCGGCGGCAACGTAGCGATCGACGCGGCCCGTACGGCATTAAGAAAGGGCTCCAAGCAAGTCAAGATATTATACAGGCGGACCGAGAAAGAGATGCCCGCCTACGAGTGGGATATTCGCGAGGCAAAAGAAGAGGGGATCGAGTTCGATTTTCTCGTCAGCCCGATCGGCCTCCAAGACGAGGGCGGGAAGCTGAGCGGCGTCGAGTGCCGCCGCATGGTCCTCGGAGCCCGCGACGCCCAGGGGCGCCGCCGACCGGAGCCGGTCGAAGGGTCTGATTTTATCGAGGAAGCCGATATGGTCATAGCGGCCATCGGTCAATCTCCCTGTCTCGATTATCTTGAAGAAGATAGTGAGTTGAGGGGCAAGTGGGGCCGGCTCGGCGTAGGCTCAAAGACGCTCATGTCCGAGCAGCCCGGTGTCTTTGGCGGGGGCGACGCGGTCAGTGGGCCCGCCAGCGTGGTAGAGGCTGTCAGTCACGGCCAGCGGGCGGCGGCCGAGATAGAGAAGTTCCTGAGCGGGAAGAGTTTGATCGAACGGCAGCTTGAGGCGGCCGAGCACCGAAGGATCGAGCCGCTCACTGAAGCTGAATTCCACGCCGCCGGCAACGATCGCCGTCAGCCTCCGGAGGCCCAAGCGGATAGCCGTAAGGGAGATTTTCGCGAAGTCGTATTGGCCCTAAGCGAGAAGGATGCGCAAGGCGAGGCGGCGCGTTGTTTAAGGTGTGATCTGGATGAAGACTAAAACTGATCTGGTAGAAATAACGTTGAACGGTCGAGCGGTTGAAGCGTCAGCTGGTGAAACAGTGATGGAGGCGGCCGATAGCGCCGGCGTCGAGATCCCTCGCCTTTGCCACGATCCGCGGCTCAAGCCGACAGGGGCTTGCCGGCTCTGTCTGGTCGAGGTCGAGGGTACCGATGGCGCGGTCCCGGCCTGTGTCACCGAGGTCGTTTACGGCATGACCGTCGAGACCGACACTCCCGAGGTGCGCGAATTACGGCGCGGGATCTTAGATTTGCTCCTTTCCGACCATGCCGCCGACTGTTTGACCTGCTCGAGCTGTGGGACATGCAGTTTGCAGCGCTATGCCTATGAATACGGGGTGCATGAGACTAGTTGGCCGAACAGGGCCGTGCACCAGGTCACGGAACAGGGAGACGACCCGTTTATCGCTCGCGATATGTCGAAATGTATATCGTGCGGCCGTTGCGTTCGTATTTGCGACGAGGTCGAAGCCGCTTTTGCCATCGGCTGGCAGGGGAAAGGGTTTGACACCGGGGTGGGCGCGCCGTTCGGTTCTTCGCTTAAGAAAACACCATGTGAGTTCTGCGGCCAATGCGTCTCGACCTGTCCGACCGGAGCTCTCGATGACGCTCTCTCGGTTGGCAAGGCCAGAGAGTGGGAGACCGAGAAGACCATGACTACCTGCGCCTACTGCGGCGTGGGTTGTGCGCTGCGGCTGCATACAAAAGATAATCGGATAGTCCGCGTCGATGCGCCAGTGGGCGTTAATAACAACAACGGCAACCTATGCGTCAAGGGGCGATACGGATACTCGTACGTTCACAGCCCCGATCGGCTGACGAAGCCGCTTATTAAAAAGGACGGGCGCTTAGTCGAGGCCGAATGGGACGAGGCCATCGCTCTCGTGGCTGAGAAGCTCGGGGGTATCAAGGAACAAAACGGTCCGGACGCGATAGCGACCCTGGCCTCCGCCAAGTGCACTAATGAAGAAAACTATATCTTCCAGAAGTTTGCCCGGGCAGGCATCGGCACGAACAATGTCGATCACTGCGCCCGCCTTTGTCATGCGTCGACTGTCGCCGGCTTGGCGATCGCTTTCGGCAGCGGGGCGATGACGCACTCGATCAAGGACCTCGAGGATGCCGACACCATCCTGGTCATCGGTTCAAATACGACTGAAGCACATCCGATTATCGGACTGGGTCTTATTCAGGCGGTCCGGCAAAAAGGCGCCAAACTTATCGTCATCGACCCGCGCGGCATCAAGCTGACAAAATTTGCCGATATCTGGTTGCCTCAGCAGCCGGGGTCCGATGTGGCGGTCCTCAATGGCCTGATGCACGTCATTCTCGAGGAAGGACTGGCGGATGAGGCCTTCATCGCCGAAAGGACTGAAGGCTTTGAAGAGCTAAAAGCAGTCGTTGCCGATTTTACGCCGGAGAAGGCCGAAGAGATCTCCGGCGTCCCCGCCGACGACCTGCGGGAGGCCGCCAGGCTCTTCGGGCGGGCCGTGCGGGGGACGATCATCTATTCGATGGGCATCACTCAACATACCACCGGGGTCGATAATGTCCTCAGTGTCGCCAACCTGGCCATGCTTACCGGTAATATCGGGCGGGCCGGCACCGGCGTCAATCCTTTACGGGGGCAGAACAACGGCCAGGGTGCTTGTGACATGGGTTCGCTTCCCAACGTCTATTGCGGCTACCAAAAAGTGGATGACGCGGCCTCAAGGGAGAAGATGTCCAACGCCTGGGACGCCGAGTTGCCGGGCGAACCCGGTCTGACGATCGTGGAGATCATGAACGCGGCGGGCACGGGCGACATCAAGGGCATGTATATCATGGGCGAGAACCCGATGCTTTCCGACCCCGATGTCGGCCATGTCGAAGAAGCCTTAGAGAACCTGGATTTCCTTGTCGTTCAAGATATCTTTTTAACGGAAACCGCCACGCTCGCCGATGTGGTCTTGCCGAGCGTCACTTTTGCTGAGCGCGACGGTACTTTTACGTCTACTGAGCGCCGGGTGCAG
>JAUWIO010000042.1 GCA_030605305.1 Actinomycetes bacterium | reverse complement strand
GTACTCCCGGCGCCGAACTCGACCCCGGGCGTCCTCGACCAGCAGCAGTTGCTTGCGGTCGAGTTCGGTCATCGAGAGCGAGAAATCACGCTCGTAGGAACTGACCGCATAATCGATGTAATCCTCCGTTCCACCCGCCGTCGAGGCCTTGGTGTTGCCCTTGGCGCTGTGGTAGGCCGCGATCAGGCTGGCGCGCCGTGAGAGCAAGCGGGCTTTGGATTCTTTGAGAAATTTGCGCTCGGCGGACCGCTGCTGGGCCCGTGCCTTCTTTTCCTCTGCGGTGAGCGGACGCTTCTTGACGACCGGCTTCGGAGCCGGTTTCGCGACTTTCTTCTTGACGGTCTTTTTCTTGGCGGTTTTCTTCTTGACGACTTTCTTCTTGACCGGTTTCTTCTTGACGGCCTTCTTCCTGACCACCTTCTTGGTCGTCTTGGTCGTCTTTTTCGCCCGACCCTCTCGCGCCGTCTTGGCCGAACGGGCCGCCCATTCTCGTATCGAGGCTCCGGTCACAAAGAGAGTCGATCCTAATGCCGCGGCAAAGACTATTACGTAGCTGCCGGCCCGGCCAACGAGACGTTCGAAAAGTGCCGAGACCCCGGCCCCCACCATCCCTCCATACCGCCAGATGTTTTCCCGGACGAACGCCTCTTCATTCGGGACACCGATATGGACACCGACGATCAAGGAAAGAAGCATGACCAAGAAACCGATAGTGATCACTTCAAGGCGGTCGGCCGGGTCTTTTGTGAAGAACAGGGCGCCAACGGCCAGCAAGAAGACAGGCAATAAGAAGCGGCCTAGGCCGATGGTCCACATTAGTCCGAACTGGAGGTAGTCGCCGAGGATCCCGGCCGCCTCAAAAAGACTGAGGGCGGTCAGTAGCGCGGCCGCGATAATGGCGACGCCGATTATCTCCCGACTGTTTTTTCTGCTACGACTGGGCATGTTGACGTCTTACTGGGGCGAAGCCGCTCATATTAAAGCGAGACGGCGATCGCCAAACTGCCTACAATAAAACAATAAACGGAGAATAAACGCAACTTTTGCTCCCGGATCACCTTCATGAGGACAGAAATCGCCAAGAAGCCTGAGAATGCCGCCGCTGCCACGCCGGCGGCGGCCGTGCTGAACTCGACACCTTCCATGTTTGTCCCCAGGACTTCATAGAGTGTCGCCCCGGAGATGATCGGTATGGCTAAAAGGAAGCTGAATCTGGCTGCATCTTCCCGAGCCACTCCGCGCCACATACCGGCCGCGATCGTCGAACCGGAGCGTGACAGCCCCGGCATTATCGCCGCCATCTGCGCTAAACCGACCCAAACGCTGTCAGTGAGGCTCATTTCTTCTAAGGGGCGGACGCCCTCCACTCGCCCCTCGATGACCCAAAGGACGACACCGGTCACCAGGAGCATGGCTCCAACGACCAGCGTCGAGCTGAATGCGCTGCTGAAGAAATCTTCAAAGGCGATGCCGGCGACAGCCGCGGGGACGGAGGCGATGACCAGATATAAGGCGGTGGTCGTGTACTCATCGCGTTCTCTGCGGGTCACCCATCGAACCGTTGAACGGACCACCAGTCCGATCTCGGTGCGGAAATAGGCGAACACTGCCAATAGAGTGCCGAAGTGCAGCAGAGAGTCGACCGCCAGCGCCGGTCCCTGAAAGTCCATGAAGCGCTGCACCAGGACCAAATGGCCGCTGCTGCTGACAGGCAGGAACTCCGTCAAGCCTTGAATAAGTCCGAGAAGAATACCTTGAGCTAGAGTCATCGATATTAATTTTCCCTTGAGGCCGGAAAATTTGCAAGTTTACCGCCGACTTTCTTTTGCTTAAGATGGGGTTATGGACACAGACGCCGACAAGAGGGAGAAAACTGCCGTCCGGGGTTTCTATGAGGTCTGGGGTCCGCTCTATACGCGCTTGCGCGACCTCGGCCGTGACGACCATGAGGACAAGTCGGTATTGATCGAGATGCTCGCACCCTTCGATAATGATACGGTCCTCGATGTCGGCACCGGTCCTGGAGCATATGCCCTCAGGGTGGCGGATCGCGCCGCCGATTGTCAGGTCGTGGGCATCGACCTTTCACCCGCTTTCATCGACATCGCCTGTCGCCGAGCCTCTGAGCGGCAAATGGATAACATCGAGTTCAAGCTGGGCGATATTGAGGATCTCGGCTTTGCCGACGGCCAGTTTTCCAAGGTCCTGTGCGCCGGCGTCCTATCGGTCGTCGGCAACCGAGAGGCAGCCGTGGCTGAGATGGCGCGAGTGCTGCGCCCCGGAGGCCGCTTGGCCGTTCGCGAGCCTGTGCGTTCGAATGGCCCGCTCGCGCGGTTCTTCGCCTCCCGAAGCCAGGAGTCGACAGCCAGCCGCATCGGTAGCGCGGTGGGCCTGATGTTCGGTCACTTCAGCCCCGATTTCATGACAGGGCCGGAACTGACCGCTCTCTTCGACGGCGGCCTCTTTTCGGAAGTCACGTTCACGGAACACGCCCGTGACTTGGTTATCACGGCCACCAAGTAGTTTACCCTCTTGCTGTTTGCCATCAGCACGCCATAGCGGTTATCATACGTAATCATTAGTTTTGTTGCCGGGAGGCGGGTAAAGTGCTTTATAGACTCGGTTTTGCTTTCTTTCTTTTTGCGGTCATCACCCTGTATTTTCTCTACCCTCTGATCCTGTTCAACGGGACCTTCAGGTTTCTGTAAGACCACTAAGCGTCAGAGATAGTCAGCTACGACCCCCGACCGGAGCGAAGGACACCCGATGTATCGGCGATGGACCGATTCGCGCCAAAGCCTCAAGATGATCGGCCGTACCATACCCTTTATGCTGCGAGAAGCCATACTCCTGGTGCTCTAAGTCCATCAGCCTCATATACCTGTCCCGGTGCACCTTGGCGATGATAGACGCGGCCGCGATGGTCAGACTGATAGAGTCCCCTTTGATTATTGCCCGCCCGGGGATGCCTCCCCGTACCGGAAAGCCGTCACTAAGAACGTAATCCGGACGCAATGTCAGATTATCGACCGCTTGGGCCAGAGCAGAGAGGTTCGCCACCTGGATGCCGTTTTCATCGATCTCCTCGGGGCCGATGAACGCGGTCGCCCAGCACATCGCCCCCTCCTCAATGGTGGCGGCCACGCGTTCGCGGGCGGCGGGACTCAACTTCTTGCTGTCGTCGATGCCCTCGATAAAGACATCGCGGTCAAGAACTACTGCCGCAGCCACGAGCGGGCCGGCCAGAGCCCCGCGACCGGCCTCGTCGCAACCGGCCACGACGGACAAGCCCCGCTCCCAGAGGGCGAATTCGAATCGCAAAAGACGCATGATGCGCTCTTTTTCGCCGCGCCTGCGGGACAATTTCCGGCGCATTTTATGGGCCAATTCCCGCGCGCCTCGGCGCTCATCCTGATCGAGCTTTGTTAGTAAAGGGGTTAAAGAATCTAGAGGTGTCTCTGCCAACAGCCTACTTAATTCAGCAAGTGAGCGGCGACTCATTACCGGCCTAGTTGAGGATGCGGATACGATCCGGCGGCCAATAGACTAAAAATGCCTTGCCTATGATGCTGTCATCATCGACCGGACCAAAGAAACGGCTGTCCTTGCTGTTGGCGCGATTGTCGCCCATGACAAAAACTGAATCGAGCGGAACAGTGAACGGTCCAAAAGTGCTGGTCTGACGGTCCGCTCTAGTAAAGCCCTCCGTCTGTCGTTTTCCGTCGACTATCAGTTTGCCTTGCTCGACCTCGATCTCCATACCGGTAGTCGCGACGATGCGCTTGATGAAGTCCTGCTGTTGTTCGACTGATTGGCCGCGCTCGGGGGCCTTAAAGACGATGATATCCTTGCGTTGCGGCTCCCAGAAACGATAGTTGAGCTTAGAGACGAGCACCCGATCGCCAGGTATCAGGGTTGGCTCCATAGAACTAGAGGGGATGAAGAAGGGTTGTACTAAAAGAGTCTTAATGAGCCAGGCAACAACGACCGCTGTGAGAATAAGAACCGGCAACTCGCCCAGAAAAGTGAGTATGCCGCCTTCTTTTTCGCGGCCACCTCCATTGCCCCCGTCAGGGTCAGGTTCATAGTCGTCGCGCCGAAGTTGAGGTTCGGACAATTCGATATACCTTAGCGCTTTTCCTTGATCCTGGCCTGCTTGCCGACCTTATCTCGCAAGTAATAGAGCTTGGCGCGACGGACTTTGCCGCGAGTCAGTACTTCGATCTCAGCGATCTTGGGTGAATGGACCGGGAAGATCCTCTCGACGCCGACGCCAAATGATATCTTGCGGACGGTAAATGTCTCGCGGGACCCGCCATTTTGGCGTCCCAGTACGACCCCTTGAAACACCTGGATCCGGTCGCGCGTCCCTTCGACTACCCGATAATGGACCTTGACTGTGTCGCCCGGTCCAAACTCGGGGATATCTTCTCTCTTCTGTGCGGCCTCGATTGCCGTTATACGGTGCACTGTTCCTCCCTAAATCTTTGCATATGTTTCCGCTCGCCGCACCGTTATGGTCGCGCGACACGCGGATGTTTAACTATACCACAAATCAGCTTTAACGATTCCTCTTATTGTGACCGCTCTCTTCGCACAGATCGGGACGGCGCACGGCGGTGCTCAAACGAGACTGCTCTTGGCGCCACTCACCTATGCGGCGGTGGTCCCCCGAGATCAAGACCGGCGGGACACCTGCCTCGCGCCAGCGGGCCGGTCTTGTGTACTGGGGGTACTCTAATTGACCGCTGGCGAAACTCTCTTCCTCTAGAGATTCGGACGCGCCCAGGACTCCCGCCTGCAACCGGGTCACTGTGTCGATGACGACCATAGCCCCGATCTCGCCGCCACTCAGCACATAATCGCCGATCGATACCTCATCAGTTACGAAATCCGCGACCCGAGCATCGACCCCCTCGTAGCGGCCGCAGAGCACAACGAGTCGTTCTTCTTGAGCCAGGCTGCTGGCTAAACGGTGATCGAGGCGCTTTCCTCTGGCCGACATCAAGATCGTGCGAGTACCGCCCGGCAAAAGGTTGGGCTCACTTCCCAAAACATCGGTGAGGGCCGCATAAAACGGTTCAGCCATCATCACCATCCCGGGTCCGCCGCCGTAGGGCTGGTCATCGACCTGCCGATGGCGACCTGTTGTATAGTCGCGAAGATCGTGAACGGCAACGTCCACGTGAGAGCCTTCGCGGGCCACCCGGAGCATGCCCGTCTCTAATACCGGCGGGAACATCTGGGGGAAGATAGTGATGACATCGATGCGCATAGGTTCCAATCCTACAGATCTAAGAGTCCCGGAAGCGGGTCGATAGTGATAAGGCGACCCTCGATATCCAGGCTCTTGACCACATCGCGTATAGCCGGGATCAAGAAGTCTTTTTCCTGACCGGCAACGGTATAGACATCATTTCCCCCGGTCCGCTCGACAGCCGTGACCTTCCCGAGCCGCTGTCCGTCGGTCGTGACGACCTCACATCCGACTATCTCGTGGACCCAATAAGTGTCCTCGGGCTTGGAAGCCTCTGCCGTCTCTATCAGCAACTCGACGTCCCTGAGGTCTTCAATGGCATCCCGGTCGTTGAGTCCGGCAAAGAGTAGGACCGGCCGGCCGCGCTTCTCTTTGACACCGGCAACGGTGACTGTCTCGCGATCTTCTTGAGGCGGGTTGAGACGGAATGAGTTCCCGATCGCGAATCTTTCCGGATTGTCGGTCATACTGACCACCTCGATATACCCGTCCAGTCCGTGCGGTTTACCGAGACGCCCGATGACCATGAAGTTTGCTGAAACCATGCGTCGTTTAGTCGATGATTTCTACGATCGCCTTTTTCCCGTCTTTAACGGCCGCCGATTTGACCAACGTCCGCAGGGACTTGGCGATCCTCCCCTGCTTCCCGATGACCTTGCCGATATCGTCCTGGGCCACGTGCAACTGGAGAATCTCGGAAGATTCCCCTTCGATCACATCGACCCGGACATCATCCGGCTGGTCGACTAGCGACCGCGCCAGATACTCAAGAAGCTCTTTCACGAGGAAACCTCCTCCAGATACTTTTTCTTGTTCTCATCAAAGTCTTGACGGACCCCGCTGATCTGCAACAACTTTTCTGCTTGCGCGGAAGGTTGCGCTCCTTGAGCCAACCACTTTATCGCTTTCGCTGAATCGACCTCGACTAGCGACGGCTCCTGGCGTGGATCGTAACGACCGATGAGCTCGATAAATCTACCATCCCTAGGCATGCGCGAATCGGCCGCCACCAGGTGGTAGAAGGGTTTCTTTTTCGCGCCCACTCTACTCAAACGTAACTTAACTGACAATTCTTCACCTCCGCTCAAATCAATGCGTTCACGCCCTCAATTATACCGTACTGGGGAAATCAGACAATAGCCGCCGATATCTTATGTGAAAGGCAGGCCGCGACGGCCTTTCTTTCCGGCCATCTGCGTCATGCTCTTGAGCATCTTTTTTGTCTGTTCCAACTGCTTTAGCAACTGATTGACCTCCGTGACCGAAGTACCGCTGCCATTGGCTATCCTCTTGCGCCGGCTACCGGAGATGATCGACGGTTGTTGCCGTTCCTGCTGTGTCATCGACTCGATTATCGCTTGGATCCGCTTTAG
>JAUWIO010000129.1 GCA_030605305.1 Actinomycetes bacterium | reverse complement strand
GATAGTCGCCGCGGACGACTCGTCCGCCGAAAGCGACCCCGATCGACTGGTGGCCGAGACAGACGCCCAAAATAGGGACCCGCCCGGCAAACTCGTTGATCACGTCGATAGATATGCCGGCCTTTTGTGGAGTGCACGGCCCCGGCGAGATGACGATCTTGGCCGGTTCGAGCGCTACTATCTCCTCAACCGTTATCTTATCGTTTCGGTAGACTTGGAGGTCGGCGCCGAGCTCGCCGAGGTATTGAACCAGGTTATAAGTGAATGAATCGTAGTTATCGACCATCAGGATCATTTAGGTGACCTCCGCCATCTTGATAGCGCGCAGGGCGGCTGAGGCCTTGCTGAGCGTCTCTTGGTATTCGAATTCCGGGTCGGAATCGGCTACCACGCCGCCCCCGGCCTGGACGTGGGCGATGCCGTCTTTCATGACGATCGTCCGGATAGTGATGCCGGTATCGAGGTCGCCCGTGAAGCTGAAATACCCGAAAGCCCCGGAGTAAGGTCCGCGCAGTGTCGGTTCCAGTTCGTCGATGATCTCCATCGCCCGTATCTTCGGCGCGCCCGAGACCGTCCCGGCCGGGAAGGCCGAGCGGAGCGCGTCGAAGATGGTCTTGTCCGCGGCCAACGTCCCGCTTACCTGACTGACTATATGCATCACGTGTGAGTAGCGTTCGATAAACATCAGGTCGTCCAGCTTGACCGTCCCGATATCGCAGACCCGGCCCAGGTCGTTTCGACCCAGATCGACGAGCATGATATGCTCCGCTCGCTCTTTAGCGTCGGCCAGGCGCTCGGCTTCGAGGGCCCGGTCTTCAGCAGCGTCGCGCCCGCGCTTGCGGGTGCCGGCTATCGGGCGGGTGATGACGTGCCCATCATGGACCTTGACCAGGGGTTCGGGTGAAGAAGCGACTAACGTGAGGTCGCCAAAGCGTAAGTACCCTAGGTAGGGAGAAGGGTTGATCATTCGCAGCACGCGGTAGATATCGAACGGTCGAGCCGTCGTCGGTAGCGAGAAGCGCTGTGAGGGCACTACTTGGAGGATGTCGCCGGCAAAGATATATTCTTTCGCTTTTTCCACCAGGGCGAGGTATTCATCTTTGGCCATGTTGGGTTCGATGCCTTCGATATCGACCGGCATCTCAACGGAGATCGGCTTGACCGAGACCGGTTTATCGAGTCGGGCTACTATATCTTCTATCTGGGCCAGGGCCTGATGATAGACAGCTTTCGGGTCTGCGTTCTCGACACGCGCGTTGGTCAGTATCTTTATCGTGTGCTTGAGATGATCGAAGATGACCAGAACGTTAGTGAAGATAAAGAGGGCATCTGGGAGGTCCAGGTCGTCATCGCCGGTCCGGGGGATAGCGTCGAAGTAGCGGACGGCTTCATATCCGAGATACCCGACCGCGCCACCGGAGAACGGCGGGAGGTCGTCTACGGGGGCTTGGCGGTATCGCTTCAAGTAACTCTCGATGATCGCCAATGGGTCGGCGACGTTTTCCTGTCTCTCCTCCACCTCACCGGTAACAGTCACGGCCCCGTTCTTGGCGCTGATGGTCAGGAACGGTTCCAGTCCGATGAATGAGTAGCGGCCCAGCGTCTCGCCCCCCTCGCCACTTTCGCGCAGGAAACCATTGTCCCCTCGCTGGAGCTTGAGGAAGGCGGAGACCGGCGTGTCGATGTCCGCGACCACCTCCCTGAATATCGGTATCAGGTTGTAGTCGCGAGCGAGTGCGACGAACTGGTCCTCAGTGATCGAGTACATAGTCTTCTCTTTTTCTCACCGGTGGCGGGATTCCAACTTTCGCTCGACATCCTTGAAACTCAAGCCCCGTTCGGCCAAGAGGACCATCAAGTGATAGACAGTATCGGCGGCCTCGGACACGACCCGTTCGTCAGATTCATTTTGCGCGGCTTCTACGACCTCGCCGGCCTCTTCCGTGACCTTGGCTCCGATCTTATCGACGCCGCCATTGAAGAGTTCGGCCGTATAGGAGCCATCGGGCCGCTCCTTTTTGCGAGCGACGATGACCTCGTCGAGTTCATCCAGGAAGGAATCACTGGAAAATCGGGGCGGATTGTCGGCCACGTCTTTCTCTTCCGGCGTCATCTGGCGGTAGAAGCAGCTCCGGTTGTCGGTATGGCAGGCCTTGCCGCCGATCTGTTCGACTAGAACCAAGTATGTGTCGTCATCGCAGTCGTAGCGCATCTCCTTGACGACCTGCAGGTTGCCCGACGTGTCGCCTTTTTTCCAATACTTTTGCCGACTCCGGCTCCAAAACCACGTATGACCTGTCTCTTTCGTCCGCTTTAGGGATTCTTCGTTCATGTAGGCCAACATCAGGACTTCGCCGGTCTTGTGATCCTGGACGATCGCCGGGATCAACTCTTGGTCGCTCACTCTCGCTCCTTTAATAGACAAATAAAAAATCCGCGATCGCTCGCGGATATACATTTAGAAAGTGAAGCTGTCGTTAGCGGCAGCTACTTATCCTCCGACAGTCTTTCCGCAAGCACGCACCGGTTAAGCTTACTATAACCGTGAGGGACGGCCAAGCTGCTCAAGTCCTCTCGACCTCGGCGCTCGCTTCGCTTTGCGCGCCCGCGATATCGGCTTCGACCGGCTCCTTGGCCCGATAGCCGAAGAGGGCCAGGCGTTTCCCGACCATCTGTCCGGCAACCGCAGCCGCGACAGAAAAAGGGATCACCTGCCAGTAATCGAGACCGAAAATATCTTTGCGCATCAAGATGATGCCGGGGATGGGCAGATGGATCTAGACGAACCAGGCGACCGAAAACTTGCGGGTCAGGTTCCGCCATGAGCCGAACGGGATATTGAGCACTGCCGAGGTGGCCATAAAGGCGACGATCCTGAGGGCGATCTCCATTGCGACTCTCCGTTGATAGTGCTGACCACGTCATTTTAACCGGTGTCAGGCGCCGTTAGCAAGGTTTGACCTCTACGGAAGCAAAAGACCCCCGGCGTTCGGGGGTCTTTTGTAAGTGCGTTATCCGTTTCCAGCGGGGAAGTTAGATGGAATCGTTTTCGATCGTCAGCGTATTGCCACAGCAGCTGATCGACTCGAAGCCGCCACCGCCGCCGACTATCTCGCCTTTGAGGCCGCAAGCGTTCGGGTTGTTCTTGCTCTCATCGAGGATGACGCCGGGCTTACCGCTGTCACCGGCAAAGCGCTCGATCGATTCGTCGACGGAATCTGTCTTTTCAGCTTCCGTGATCTCCATCCCGCAGCAGTTCATCTTCGAAAAGCCGGCTCCACCTTCGAGCACGCGGATCGCGACCCGACATGATTGGTCGGCCTTTTTGGCCTCGTCTAGCACGTCACCTTTTTGTACTGGCATGTTTCCTCCTAGTTCCTACACGACTTCTTATCTATGGTCAAAGACGACTCTATGTAGTCGTCCTGACCGTACACGGCCGGCCGTAGCCGTACCGGTGCTGGCGCAAAATACCGATAACCATAAGAAACTAACTTACGAAAAGATAGCAGGTATGCTTTTCCATTGTCAAGACTCTTTTTTTAAATTATGATTAACGAACCACGGCGCGCTTTTGGCAGCTCTATAGAGTATTTTTACCCAGAGGCCGTTCGCCGGGAACGGAGTTGAGTACGATGTCCGATTGTGAGCAAAACGAGGCCGCCTGTCCGATCCACTTCGCCATGATGGTCATCGGCAAGCGCTGGACCGCTTTAATAGTCCGTGATCTGGTGACCGGGACTAAAAGGTTCTGCCAGCTCGAACACTCCCTTGATGGAATAAGCCCCAAGATGCTCTCGCAGCGCCTCCATGAACTTGAGGACCAGGAGCTCGTCAAGCGTGAGGTCTATCCGGAAGTGCCGGTGCGGGTGGAGTATTCGCTGACGGAGAAGGGGATGGGCCTCAAGGATGTCATCGACTCCATGGCCGCCTGGGGAGAGAAATGGGCGTAGGCCCGATCCTCAGGGCCGAGAACCTCACTAAGACCTACGGGACTGGGCCGGTACGGGTGACGGCGCTGCGCGAAGCCGCCCTGGCCGTGGCTCCCGGAGAGTTC
>JAUWIO010000020.1 GCA_030605305.1 Actinomycetes bacterium | reverse complement strand
CGACCCTGACGGACCAAAGAGACAGACGAACTCCCCCGGCTTAACGCTGAGGTCGACGCCGCGCAAGACGGGGATGGTCTTGTCGCCCAGAGTGAACTCTTGGACTAGGTTCTCGACTTCAACCGCCGTGTGCAGGGCGCCTCACCATACCAAAACAATCGCTTTAACAGGCATCGCCAGTAATGATATGAGCAAGTCGCCCGGGATGCAATCACCAGTGCGGCCACTTGAATAATTAATGTGTTTGGTCTATAAATTGGTCGTCCATGATTGAGCTTCAAAATGTCAAAAAGAGCTTTGGCGAGACCGTGGCCGTCAATGACCTGTCTCTAACCATTGGAGAGGGACAGGTAGTCGGCTTTCTCGGCCCTAATGGGGCGGGCAAGAGCACCACCATGCGGATGATCGTCGGCTTTCTCGGCCCGGATGCGGGCCAGATCACGGTCAATGGCGAAAGTGTTCTCGAAAATCCTCGGGCGACTAAGACTCTCATCGGCTACCTGCCCGAAAATAATCCTCTCTATGAAGAGATGCTCGTGCGCGATTCCCTGAGGTTTACGCAGCGCCTGCGGGCGGGTGCGGGCGGCAAAGACGCCATCGCGCGGGTCGTGGAAGAAACAGGCATCGAGAAGGTGTATTATCGCCCGATCGGAGAGCTTTCCAAGGGCTACCGGCAGCGGGTGGGGCTGGCCCAGGCCATTCTTCACAAACCGGAGATATTAATACTAGACGAACCGACCGAAGGTCTCGACCCCAATCAACGCGTTGAGATACGGTCCCTCATCAAAGAGATCGGACAAAAGCGGACCGTCGTCCTCAGTACTCATGTTTTGCAGGAGGTCCGCAGCACCTGCGACCGGGTCATCATTATAGATAAAGGCGGGTTAGTGGCGGATGCCGACATTGAAACATTGATGAGCCAGGCGCAAGGGGCCAAACATGTCATCGTCGAAGTCGAAGGGGCCGAGCCCGTAGAAGCCATCAAGGCGCTCGACGGAGTCATCGCCGTCGATTTGCTGCCGAGCGCAGCGGCCGGCCGGGATCGTCTGACGGTAGCCACCGAAGGGGCGACGGAATTGCGACCGCGCCTCTTTCAGCTGGCCAAAGAGCGCGATTGGATTATTTGGGAGCTTTATCAAGAGGAAGTCTCGCTGGAAGACGTCTTTAGGAATCTGACTGTCGGCCCGGAGCGCGGCGCCGAAGATACTGAGGATGCAGATGCTTAGACGGATCTGGATCCTGGCGCATAAGGAGCTCAGAGCCTTCTTTGATTCGCCGACAGCCTATGTCTTGCTGACGGTTTGGTCCGCGGTCACGGCTTTCTTTTTCTTTCGCGCCGCTTATGTCATGGGCGAAGCGTCGATCCGGCCGCTCTTTGAATTGCTTCCCTGGTTACTCCTCTTTTTCGTTCCTGCCGTGACCATGCGGTCCCTGGCCGGGGAAAAGAAAGACGGCACGATAGAAACACTTCTCTCCCACCCTATCAGTGAAATCGAGGTCGTGGCCGGAAAGCTGGTCGCCAATGTCCTCTTTATGATGTCGGCGATGCTGGTGACTTTGACGATCCCGCTGGGGCTGTCGTTGGGCGGCAGTCTCGATATTGGCATGGTCGTCGGGCAATACCTGGGCGCTTTTTTCTTGATAGCCGGCCTGGGTGCTGTGGGCCTTTTCGCTTCGGCTACCAGCCGGAATCAGACTACTGCTTTTATTGTGGCCCTGGCTCTGTGTTTTACCTTGGTCATTACCGGACTGGATTTCTTTTTGATGGCGGTCCCCTCCGTCCTGACCGATACGGTCAGGCAATTGAGTGCTCTGACCCATTTTGAATCGATGACCCGCGGAGTGATCTCGCTTTCGGATGTCGCCTATTTTATCGCCCTGGCGGCGGTCTTCATGTCGCTCAGTTATTTTCTACTCCGGCGCGAGCGGGAATCGCTCAACTCCGGGCGGTATCGGACATTGAGACTGGGAACAGCGCTGATATCCGCGGTCAGCATCTTGGCGGCCCTGATCGCCACTAGTGTAGGCGGGCGGCTGGACCTGACAGCCGAGGGTGTCTACTCACTCTCGCCGACGAGCATCAAGATGGTGCGGCAATTGCCGGAACCGGTCACGATCACTCTTTATGCTTCGCGGGACTTACCGCCCGAAGCCGAGGTCGCCTACCGGGACGTCCGCGACAAGATAGTCGACTATCAGGCAGTCAGTAGAGGGCGGGTCAAATCAGTTGTCAGGCGGGCCGGCAGCGGCGCCGAAGACACGCAGAGGGTCACGGAGGCAGGCATTCAGGTCGTCCAGTTCAACGTGCTGCGCCAAGACGAGTATCAGGTCAAGCAAGGTCACTTAGGCTTGACGGTCGAATATAAAGATAAGAACGAGACGATCCCCTTCGTCAGCGATACCGCGGACCTCGAGTACCAGCTGACCAGCTTGATCAGAAAGGTCAGCACGGACAAGCGTAAGAAAGTCGGCTTCATCCTAGGTGATAAAGCCTCCGGGGCGATCGATCCGATGAACATGGGCGCCCCTCAAGGCAGCGCTTATTTGGGGTGGCAAGAGCGATTACGCGAACAATACGATGTTTCAAATCTCGATATGAATGCCCAAGGCGAGGTACCGGCAGATGTCGATGTTGTGGTCATCGGAGGATACTCCGGCGACGTCGAGACCGATACGATCCCGGCTGTCTCCAAGTTTCTCGACGCCGGCGGCTCGGTCCTGGCTCTGGTGGACGCGGTGAATGTTGATGAGTCATCGCTTCAGGTCACGCCGGTCGATAACGATCTGACGAGATTCGTCGCTGATCGGGGCCTCGAGGTCGAAAGCAAGATCGTCTTTGATATGCAGTCTAATCAGCCGGTGGGTTTGGGTAGCGAGCAGAACCAATACCTGCTGCCTTACCCCTTTTGGATGAAAGTCGGTCCGGCTTCCGACAATCCGGCCGTTCGCGACGTCGGCGTGGTGACGCTCCCTTGGGGTCAGCCGGTGAAGGTCAAGAAGGGGACGAAAAAGGCAGAGGCGCTCCTGCGGACAACGGAATTTGCCGGGGTCCAGGAGAAGGATTTCGATATCGTACCCCGCCCGGACATGGCGGTGAACCCGAACGATCTTCAAGTAAGGACAGTTGCGGCCGCCCGTGAGATCGATGGCGGCGGCCGGTTGATAGTCGTTGGTAATTCGGTCTTCCTGACCGACAAGTTCTTAAGCGGCGGCGGCAGCGAGAATGGCATCTTTGGGCTGAACGTGGTCGATTGGCTGGCCCAGGACCTCTCGTTTTCATCTATTAGGTCGAAAGCGGTCGAGAACAGCCCGTTGGTCTTCAGTTCAGAGGCCTTGCGTGACTTCGTCCGCTATTTCAACCTCATCGGCGTGCCTGTCCTTATCGCCTTGTTGGGTTTCGGCAAGATGGTCGGTCGCCGCCGGTTGACCGGGAAAGAGTACCTTCCATGAGCACCACTACGGTGAATAGATTGATGCAGGCGGTAGCGGTCCTGGTCGTCATCTATGCCCTTGTCCTCTTCAGTCAAAGCCGGCAAACGACGTCCGGCATCCCGATGCCGGCCAATCTGTCCGGGATCAAGACCGCGTCCGATATGTTGGCCGTTGATACGGGCACCACGACCGTGGAACTCACTCGGGAGAAATCTGATTGGTTCATCGGCAAGGACAAGGTCAAGCTGGAAAAAGTCGAGGCGGTTCTCGGCGCTCTGGAGAGCCTCGAGTTCAGCCGGGTCGTCTCCGAGAGCGGCGATGACGCTGCCGACTATGGCTTGAGCGGTGAGATAAAGAGCATCAGTGTCCATCTAAATAATAAAGAGTTGCGAAAGATAGAGATCGGCCGCTCTTCCGGTGTAAATCGGTTCTACGCGCGTCTAGCGGGCAAGAAACCCGTCTATGAGGCGCGGGGCAACTTGGCCGAACTCTTGAATGAACCGGTGTCCCTCTGGATCGAGGCGCCCAAGTCCGGGGCCGAATCTTCTGCGACCGGGTCGGTCGATGCTTTGGCGGGTCCCGACAGTACGACCCTGCCATAGGCGGCGCCATGGTCGGGCGTCGACAAAGCCGCGTGAGCAGACGCCGCCGTCGTCGGGCCGCTTGGATTAGACGGCTCTCTTGGCCCGCCATCGGGCTGATGGTCCTCTTTACTCTAGTCGAATTGACGCGGACTTCGCCGGCTCTTTTGGCCCGGCCGGACAAGCCTGTTTCGGTCAAGCCGGCCGCCGTTGTCGCGTCAGTCAAGCCGGCCCCAAAACCTGCTGAGCTGACGGTGCATGTTGTCGACGCGTCGGGTGGTCAAGCTGTCCCGCTTGCCGTTATCGGTATCGATGATCGCTATCTGATCGCCGACGAGAGCGGCACCGTCGGGGCGTCGGATCTGCGCGCCGGGGTGGTGGAAGTGGCCGCTCGGGCGCCTGGCTATGAACTTTATAGCGCCCGGCTCACTCTCTCTACCGGTTCGAACGAAGAGACGGTCACGCTGGGGGCGACGTCCCGGACCGCAGGAGTCACGGCGACGCCGGCGTTTCTGACCATTGATGACGGCCCTGATCCTCGCCTTACACCGCGGGTTCTGGAAATCCTGGACGATGCGCAGGTCAAGGCGACATTTTTTCTGATCGGTAGCCGGGCGCGGGCCCACCCCGAACTGGCTCGCCGGATCTATCTTGAGGGACACGAAATCGGAAATCATACTTATTCGCACGACTATGATGCTCTCTATGGTGGTTCAGCCACGGACTACGTGCGCTCGCTAGACAAGGCTGGAGCCGCGTTCAAGCAGATCGTCGGATTTGAACCGGAATTGACTAGGCCCCCCGGCGGCGACAGCGGGAATTCCCGGGCCGGCTGGCGGGGGGCGATCCAAAGATCAGGTTACCAGACGAGGCTTTGCAATGTAAGTTGGGGGGACGGCACCAAGACAACGGGCGAGCGGATGTTGGCTAAAGTGGGTACTGATCTTGATCGACTAGGCCCGCGGGAAGAAGCGGTCATCCTTACCCATGATGTGCGTCCGTCGATCATCGAGGCCCTGCCGGACATGATCGTACAGATACGCAAGCTAGGCTACGAGTTCGTCGTTACAAGCGCTCGGCGATGAGCGTTGCCAGGTTCGAGCGGACCCCTTTGGTCAAGGTGATATGACCGACGCTGGGCTCCTCTTTAAGACTTTCGATCACGTGGGTCAAGCCATTGGTCACCGTATCGAGAAGCGGGTGGTCGATCTGTGAAAGATCGCCGGTCAAACAGGCGCGGCTATTGGCCCCAACCCTGGTAAGCACACTCTTGATGGAACTGCGCTCCAGGTTCTGGCATTCGTCTATTAAGATGAACTGATTGGGAATAGAGCGGCCGCGGATGTAGCTCAAGACGCCCACTTCGATGATCCCATCTTCAAAGAGATGGTCGATACTATCGGTGTGGCGGCCGTCGAAATCCAGCAGATGTTCGAGGTTGTCCTTGAATGGTTTTAACCACACCGACATCTTTTCATCGACAGAGCCGGGCAGGAAACCGATATCTTTGCCCATCGGGATGACCGGCCTGGAGACGAGCAGGCGCGAAAACCGGTCCTGCTGGACGACCAATTCCATCCCCGCCATCAGCGCCAGCAGAGTCTTGCCGGTCCCGGCCGAGTCGGCCAGGGTCACTAGATCGATTTTGGGATCCATCAGGAGTTCCAGCGCGAATTCCTGCTCGATGTTTTTCGGTTGGATCGAATAGTTGAAGGTGTGCTTGACCAACGGCTTCAGTACCAGGCGGTTTTTTTCATGATGTGTTCTCCCGACGGCGCTTTGCTTTCCGGCCGTCAAGATTACCAACTGATTCGGATAAAGCTCGACATCGTCAAAGACCGCCCCGGCGGCCTCTAACTGCTTTGAGGCATAGAAGTCGTCGATCGTCTCCGGCGACACTTCGAGGTTGATCTGTCCGGTGTAGAGCTCCTGTATCTCCACGAGTTCACGCCGGTATTCTTGTGCCTCTACTCCGATAGCTCCGGCTTTGATGCGAAGGTTGGCATCCTTGGTCACCAGCACGACAGCACCGCCGCCGTTTTGTGCCATTTGAAAGGCAGTGGCTAGGATGCGGTTGTCGGCTGTGTCGCCGCTGACAGCGGTCGGCAGCTTGACGATCGAGGCGTGATTGAGCTCGATCCGCAGACGTCCTCAGTCTGGGAGATCGACCCCATCCTTGAACTTATCGGGGTCTTGGGCGCGGAGCGTTTCGAGTTCGCGGATAGCCTGGCGCGCGCACTGGCCCCCTTGATCCTGGCGGGTTTTTAGCTGATCGAGTTCTTCGATCACGATGATCGGCAGGACCACTTCGTGCTCGTGGAACTTGTATATCGCGAGGGGGTCACTGACGAGCACATTTGTATCAAGAATATATTGTTTGCGCAGTTCGCTCATGGTACTTATACCAGCGGCGAAAGTGGCGGCCATGGCAAGTCAAATCTTGTCGGCCGCGATCGCTGCCGGCCCACGTTCATGCGGGCCGGCGCGATAGGACCAATCCTTTTCCGACGGGGATTATCTTGCGGGCGGAGACTTGAATATGCCGTGACGTTCGAAAGTCACGACCTCCTCGGCCAGTTCTTCTAGATCGACGCCGAGATCGCGTCCGCGAACGAACCGTTCGAATGATAAGTGATAGATCATGCCGACGACCGCCTCGGCGACGATAGTCGGGTTGAGGTCGCGAAGATAGCCGGCGTCGATGCCAGCTTGCAGATTCTGGCGCACCTGTCCGACCATAGTCTCCCTCAGGCCGGCCAGCATCTTGTCGATAGCCGGATCGACCCCGCCCGGGTCGGCGAGGATCAGCTTTAGCACTGATTGCTCGCTTTCGAGCATCCGGAAGATGCCGACAAGAGATGCAAAGCTGTTCTGGTGCGCTTCCTCGGCCGTGGTGGCCTGTCGCTGGATCGCGGAGGCTTTGCCCAATTGGTCGAGGATCCGCTCACAGCAGCCGCTGATCAGGCGGAAAAAGACATCGTTCTTACCCTTGAAGTAGAGATAGAAAGTGCCTTGAGCCACACCGGCGGCCGTGACGATATCCGAGACCTTGGTGTCATGGAAACCTTTTTGCGCGAAGACCGCGGTAGCGGCGGCCAAAAGCTCGGCGCCCCGGTCGACGGCCGGGGTTTCCTGATCAGACTTCTCTTGATCGACTAATGAGAACTGCTTACTGACTGACATGTCAGTCAACCTAGCAGAATTCCATCAAATACGCAACCGGGCGGGCGCGCCATTATATGTCTTTACCGTTATCGACCGCCGTCTTGAGCTCGAGGAACAGCTCGTGGGCCTCGGCGGGCAGCGCGTTGTTATGGACTACTTCGCGGACCGCGCGGATCATCGGGACCGGGTAGTCTGATTGCCAGATATTTCGGCCCATGTCGACTCCGGCCGCGCCCTGAGCGATCGCGTCATGCGCCAGTTGGAGCGCGTCCATCTCGGTTTCAAGCTTGGGGCCGCCGGCGATGACGACGGGCACCGGGCAACCCGCTGTGACTTTCTCAAAATCATCGCAATAGTAGGTTTTGACGAAATGGGCGCCAAGTTCGGCTGCTATCCGGCAACAGAGGCTGAGGTATCGGGCGTCGCGCTTCTCAAGTTCCTTGCCGACTGCCGTTACGGCTAGGACCGGGATGCCATAGGTCTCGCCTTCATCTACAAGCTCGGTCAGCCTTCGCAGGGTTTGCTGCTCGTATTCCGTGCCCACGAAGATGGATAGAGCCACGGCCGCCACATTCAGCCGGATGGCATCTTCAAAGGAGACGGTCAGACATTCGTCGGCCAAAGTCGGTCCGACGACGCTGGTGCCGCCCGAGACACGCAGGACAATAGGGGTATCTGCCGCCGGGTCGACGGACGTTCGCAGCACGCCCCGCGTCAACATGAGCGCATCGGCCTGCGATAGTAGCGGCCGGATCGTCGCTCCCGGATCCTCAAGCTTTCTTGTCGGTCCCAGAAAATAACCGTGGTCGACCGCGAGCATCACGGTTCGGCCGTCGGCCGGCTTGATAATCCGGTTTAAGCGGTTCTGCATTCCCCAATCCATTACGTCCTCCTAGCATTTCAAGGCCGGCGTCCGGGCCTTTCGAGTTTCAGGTCAATGTCCGTACCTTAGCAAAACGGACTTTCCAGCGCCATGGTCAGCCGTGGGGATAGACGACGACTTTGATGGAGTTTGAGCCGTCGGCCACGAGCGAAAAGCCCGTCTGGATATCGGCGAACGCCAGCCGGTGTGTTATCAGGTCGGATACCTTGACCCGCCCGGCGGCGATCAGCTTCAGCGCGGTCATGTGGTCGTCGCGATCGCCGGCATATGAAGACGTCAGGGTGACCTCGTTGCGCCAGAAGATCTCATTGATAGGCTTCTCGATGCGCACCCCGTCTTTCGTCGCCGCGAAGAAGAGAACGGTGCCGCCGCGCTCGACCGACGCCATCGCCTGGTCTACGGCCGAGGCCGCTCCGGCACAGAGGACCACCTGGTCGGCTAGGCGGCCATCGTTTTGTTCCCGGATCCTGGCCGGGATATCAACGCGCGCGTCAAAGGCCTCGTCGGCGCCGGCTTTTTTAGCAGCGGCCAGCTTGTAGTCTGAGATATCGACGGCAAATATTCGCCCGGCCCCCGAGGCCGCGGCTAGTTGCACGTGGAGCAACCCGGCCATCCCGCTGCCGATGACGAGAACGGTTTGCCCCGGACTGAAACGGGCGGCGCGCTGGCCGCGGACGACACAGGCTAAGGGCTCGATGAAGGTGGCTTCATCGAAACCGACTTCATCGGGGAGGCGGAAGACGCCCCGGTCTACATTGAGGGCGGGTAAGCGGAGATATTCGGCGAAGCCGCCCGGATCGAAGTTCGTCGTTCGCAGCGTCTCGCAGACAGTCGCGTGCCCGCTCAAACAGTAGTGGCAGGTATGGCAGGGAACGTGATGGGCGGCGGCTACCCGGTCGCCGAGCGCGAATTTGGAGATCCCCGGGCCGACCTCAGCGATCGTCCCGGCTATCTCGTGTCCCAGGATAAGCGGCGCCCGGTGGATCCGATACCACTCCAGGACATCAGTCCCGCAGATGCCGCTGGCTTCGACTTTGATCAGCAATTCGCCCGGGCCGATAT
>JAUWIO010000103.1 GCA_030605305.1 Actinomycetes bacterium | reverse complement strand
GTAAGTATTCTACTCGATGAGATGCGCCGCCAAAAGGCCGATTGGTCCGCGTTCGATCCGCCCGGGGGCGAGACTCGGAGGGCGTTGCACGAACGCGCCGAGCAATTCTTGGGCGAGATCGCCGCATTGTACGAGGGCGAGACTGTTGTCGTCTTCACTCACTACGGGGTCATAAATGCTTTGCTCACGACCTTGTTGGGCAAGAGCAATGGGCAGGATTATGATGTGGCCAATGGCTCGGTTACGGTTCTACGGATGGACGACAGGGAAACTGTCGCCGAGGCCGTCAACGATACGGGGCATCTGTCCGTTGAGGCGCTGAGTCCCACTCGTCTGCCTAATCCATAGCTCGAAAATCCGGTCGGGACCCGGCGGCCATCAAGCCGACCGCCACATATTCTTAAGATCGCGCGGAAGTTGTCCGGCCACGTCATCGGCATCCGCCTCGGGCAACTGCTCCTTGAGCACCTTGAATACGCCGCGGGCGAGCTCTTCGCTCTTCTTGTTGTTGGCCACGTGCGAGCGGGTCTGGACCCGGGACAGGAATTCCTTTTTTGTCATCTTCTGCGGCCCTCTGGCCATCACGAGTAAACGCTCATTGAGACTCTTGGCCCACATCGGCTTGAGTTCGCGGGGCAAGTGGCTCTCGACGTGCTGCGATTGACCTTCCGTAAGACGGTCACGGAGCGTCTTCAGCACTGCCTGGGTCGCGACTTGTGCATACGCGTCGTCCTTGATGCCCAGTTCCCGCCGGACAGAGGCGATGAACCGGTCGTCCTTCAAGCGCCCACCTCGCTCTTAGCTTCCGCTATCGGCCCTTTTGTCGACGATATTCACTTTGTTGATAACGCCGTCAACGTCGCGGACCTTTTTGGCTACCCGCTCGAGGTTGTGACGTTCTTCGCTGGAATCTACGACGCCCCGTAGCGTGACGATATTGTCGGCGGTATCGACGTTGATCCGAGCTGTCTGAGATGTTGAGCGGTCTTCACCGAGCCTGGTCCGGACTCTTTGAGTGATAAGGTCGTCGTCGACATACTTGCCCTCGTCCGGTACGGCCGTCAGTTGCCGGAAGCGATAGACGGCCCCGGCCAACTTGCCTTCCTCATAATGGAACAGCCGCTTGACGACCGAGCCGATATCGTGGCTCTTGGCGCGCCAGTGTTCGAATCTTTGGTGTATCCAAGAGCGGGTCCCGCGTCCCGATTTCGGGGCGGTCAGGTATCCGACCAGGATCCCGGCGCCGAGCAGCAGCAGTCCCCTGATCAACATGCGTGCAAAGTTTTTCGAATTCAATATAATCCCTCCCGGAGTAAGGATTCCCGAGGTGGGTCGTTTTAATCAGGAGTCCGCGGACTCGCTAGCGGTGTAGTCCGCGATGGCTTCGATGAAGATCGGGCCGAAGCGCTTCAACTTCTCGGCGCCGACGCCGTAGATGTTGGTGAAGTCATCGTCCGTTTTAGGTAATGAGGCGGCCATGTCTCTAAGAGAAACATCGCCAAAGATGACAAAGGGCGGGACGCCTCGTTCGTCCGCCAGTCGCTTTCGGAGCGCTCTTAGCACTTCGAACAAGGCATAGTCATAATCGCCATCGCCGCCCAGCGGGATCCGGGGAGCCTTGGCGGCGGCTCGCGCCTTCACGGGCGGGCGCGGTTTCGGCAGAGTGATGGTCATCCGCTCTTTAAGCCAGTGCCGCCCCGCTACGCTCACGCCTAGCACCGGGTATTCATCGCCCCGTTTTTCCAAAAGCTCCCTCGCGGTCAGGGCGCCGATGAGTTGGCGCCACTCGTAGGCTGAGAGTTCGGCGCCGATCCCGTAGACACTCAGACTATCGTGGCCGCGCTCCAGGCCTTTCTTGTTTTCGGAGCCGCGCAGGACATCGATGACATGGGCGGCGCCAAAACGTTCGTTGAGACGGAGCACGGCCGAGAGCACTTTCTGGGTCGCTTCGGTCGCGTCGATCTCCTCGCGGGGCTCGAGGCAGACATCGCACCCGCCGCAGTCATCCCGGGCCGGCTTTTCATCGAAGTATTCGAGGAGCGTTGCCCGGCGGCAAGTGAAAGATTCGCAGAAATCGACGACTTGCTGGAGTTTTTGCCGGGCGCGCGCCTGTTCTTCCGGGTCTTCGAGGCGCTCGATAAAGAAGTCGTGCTTGACCTTGTCGCCATAAGAATAGAAGAGGACGCACTCACCCGGCAGGCCGTCCCGCCCGGCGCGCCCCGTTTCCTGATAGTAACCTTCCACGGATTTAGGCAGATTATAGTGGACGATCAGGCGGACATCGGGCTTGTCTATCCCCATCCCGAAGGCGATGGTGGCGACGACGACCCGCGTTTCGTCGCGGATGAACTTCTCTTGCGTCTCTTTGCGGACCTCGGCGTCGAGTCCGGCATGATAGGGCAGGGCGTCCAGTCCTTCCCGGTTGAGTCGGGCGGCCAGCTCCTCGGTGCCTTTGCGCGAGAAACAATAGACGATGGCCGATTCGCCGCGGTACCTCTTTAACAGCTCTACCAAGGCTGTCCGGGCGTTGTGTTTGGGTCTGACTATGTATTTGAGATTGGGCCGGTCGAAGCTGGAAATAAATGTCCGGGCCTTATCGAGGCCTAGCTGGCGGATGATATCTTCCCGGACTTTAGCGGTGGCCGTGGCTGTCAGGGCCAAAGTCGGCGTCTTCGGGAAGGCGGCGCGCAGCCTCTTGAGGTTGCGGTAGTCAGGGCGGAAATCGTGACCCCACTCGGAGATGCAGTGGGCTTCGTCGATCGCGATGAGCTTGAGGTCGATATCGCTTAGGAATTTCGAGAAGCTTGGCGTGGACAGTCTTTCGGGAGCGACATAGAGGATCTTCACCGCTCCGGCTTTGGCATCATTCAAGATCCCGGCGATCTCGCCGCCATCGAGTGAGCTATTGATGAAAGCGGCGGCGATACCGTTGGCCTGGAGGGCGTCGACCTGGTCTTTCATGAGCGCTATCAACGGCGATATCACTAAGGAGAGTCCGTCCAGATGGAGGGCGGGGAGTTGGTAGCATAGAGACTTACCCCCGCCGGTAGGCATCAAGACCAGCGCATCCCCACCGTCCAGAACGCGCGCGATGATCTCGGCCTGCATCGGCCGGAAATTTTCGTATCCGAAGTGGGTCTTGAGTAAATTCAGCAATTGCTCAGGTAAACGAACGCTTGTTCGGACTCTAGTCTAGCGATACAGCCCGCGGTTGGCAATGCATTATTCGGAAACGTTCTTAAATAGATAGCCGGCCAGCGACAGCGTGGCGACGGCCACGGCAGACAACAGACCCAGGGCAGGCCTGACGGGATTGAAGTTCGTCATGGCCAGCATCAACCAGATGTTCTCGTATGAGCATCGGAATAAGGGAACCCTAACAAAAGAAGTTTGACAGCCCACGAGAACACTGATAGGCTAACCCACAAGAAGCTGAGGATTCAATAAAAGGAGAGTGCTATGAGGTTTGCTTCTATCGGAAGATACGTGCGTGTCATTAGCGTAATAGCGGCCCTGTTTGTTCTATTGGCGGCCTGCGGTCAGACATCGAAAAAAGCGGGCACGGATAACGACGACAAGAAAGCGTCTGAAACCAAGAAAGAAGTCGTTGTCTATTCATCGCGTACGGAAGAGCTGATAAAGCCGGCTTTTGACGCGTTTACCAAGGAGACGGGCATCAAGGTCAGCTTCACGACCGCCAAAGAAGCAGAACTCCAAGAAAGGCTCAAGGCTGAAGGCGCCAATTCTCCCGCCGATATGCTGATCACCGTCGACGCCGGTAATCTATGGTTGGCGGCCGACGCGGGGCTGCTCCAGCCGGTCTCATCCGACGTCCTCGAGGAGAATATCTCCGACAACCTGCGCGCTCCTGACAACCAGTGGTTCGCTTTGACCATGCGGGCCCGCCCGATCATGTATAGCAAAGACAGGGTCAAGCCGGCACAACTTTCAACCTATGAAGATCTCAGCGATAAGAAGTGGAAGGGCCGCCTGGGCCTGAGGACTTCCGAGAAAGTCTACACGAAGTCGCTCATCTCCTCGATGATAGCCAGTCTGGGCGAGAAGAAAGCCGAAGCGATGATCGAGGGTTGGATGGCTAATGATCCAATCATCTTCGATAGCGATACGGATATGATCAAGGCGATCGAAGCCGGTCAGAACGATGTGGCCATTGCCAACAGCTATTACCTGGGTCGTCTCCTTAAAGAGGATGCTGACTACCCGGTCGATATCTTCTGGCCGAATCAGGATGATCGCGGCGCCCACGTCAATGTCTCCGGAGCCGGGATCACCAAGCACGCCCCGAATAAAGAAGGCGCCGTCAAGCTGCTCGAATTCCTAAGCGGCCCGGTGGCCCAGAAGTCATTCGGCGAGCTGAACCTGGAGTACCCGGTCAACGAGAATGTGGAGCTTCACGAGATCCTCGACGGCTGGGGCGAGTTCAAGCGCGATGACCTGAACGTCTCAGAACTCGGTAAGAACCAGACCGAGGCGGTCAAGATGGCTGACAGAGCCGGCTACCGCTAGGCTTGAGTGATCGGCGGCGAGCTTGAATATTCTCCCTAAAAAGGGTATACAAATCAGTACAGTTAAGTAGGGAAGGTCTGGCGCTGAAGGTAATACGAACACTGTCTGGATGGTCCACCTTGACACTGATGATCGCGGGGGCGGTAGCCCTACCGATCGTCATGGTCGGGTGGACTATCCTTTCTCCATCATGGGAAGTCTGGC
>JAUWIO010000035.1 GCA_030605305.1 Actinomycetes bacterium | reverse complement strand
CTTCAGCTTGAAAAAGCGATGGAGATGATCGAAAAAGAGGGGCAGGGCGTCCTGCTCTATATAATCGGACATGAGGGCCGCGGCATCGGCCTCCTTAATAAGCTAAAGGCTTATAAACTGCAGGAAGACGGGATGGACACTGTTCAAGCTAATAAGAAACTCGGTTTCCCACCTGACCTGCGTGAATACGGTATCGGCGCGCAGATATTGGTCGATCTCGGGATTACGTCCATGCGGCTGATGACGAACAATCCGGTCAAGATCGTCGGAGTCAGAGGCTACGGTCTGGAAGTCGTCGAGCGGGTCCCGATAGAGATAGCGCCCAACCCGAATAACATTGATTACCTGACGACGAAAAAAGAGAAGCTCGACCACATGATAACTAACCTGCCCACCACAGGCGCGGCGACTAAAAACGGGATCGAAAAGTGATCGAGCTCCAAGGGATAGCTGATGCACAGGGGGCAAAGGTCGCCGTCATTGTCAGCCGCTTCAACGAGTTCATCACGAAAAAGCTGCTGGAAGGGGCCTTGTCCACGCTCAAAGAGAGCGGGGTAACCGACGACGATATCACCGTTATGTGGGTCCCCGGCAGCTTCGAGCTGGCTGTAGCGGCGGCTGAGGCCGTTGATACCGGATTCGACATCGCTGTCTGTCTTGGCGTCGTTATCAGAGGGGAGACGGCCCACTTTGATTTTGTCGCCGGCGAGGCGGCACGGGGGATAGGCGCGATCTCGATCGCCAAGCGGTTCCCGGTCGGGTTTGGCGTGATCACGGCCGAGAACACGGACCAGGCTTTGGCGCGAGCAGGCGGGAAAAAGGGCAATAAAGGCAGGGAAGCGGCGTTGGCAGCTGTTGAGATGGCGAATCTCTTCGGGCGGCTTCGAGGCCAAAATAGGGGGATGATCGTTTAATGAAGGTCGATAAGCCTTGGGGGTATTACCGCCAGTACGCACTGAACCGCACTTGTTCCGTGAGAATGATCGTCCTCGAACCCGGCCAGGAGACGAGCCTGCACTGGCACAATCTTCGCAGTGATCTGTGGGTAATACTCGATGACGAGGTCAAGGTCCAGATAGGCGATGAGACCCATGTCGCCAAGGCGGGCGAGGAGATATTTATCCCTTCAGAGCAGGTACACAGACTCGAGTCGCTGGGTAAAGTGTGCCGGGTGCTCGAGATCGCCTTCGGGTACTGTGTTGAAGATGATATTCATCGGCTCGCCGACGATTACGGACGAGGCCTAGAGATCTAGAGTGGACTACTACCGCACTCTCGAGGTAGACAAAGAAGCTTCGCCTGAAGTCATCAAGAAGGCCTACCGCGCCCTATCTCTGAAATACCATCCTGATCGGGCTGGTGCCGCCTCAGACGACGGCGAAGGGATGTCGCGGATCAACGAGGCTTACGCGGTACTCTCCGACCCAAAACGCCGCCAGGCATATGACGATTCAAGGTTGACTTGGGGTGTCTGGCTGGACGAGGGCTTGATCGGATTAGCCCGAGGCTGGCTAAGCGCCACACCCGCTAAATAGCGCTTGCTTTTTACGCGAGCGCATGCTATATTTTGCGACCGTCGCTTGTCTACGGGGAGCCTAACAAGATGAAGAACCTAAGGGACCACTTGGTCTCTATCGATATGTCCGCCGCCATTAGCAATACGACCATTCGGGAAGCAAAGAGAGGTTCGAAACGTTTTTGCGGGCGGATCGTCAATAACCGCCGCGATGCGGTGACTGACCGCCCGATCGACGCCGGGCACGGGTCTTCGGATCTTTTTTTCGACTCCACCTCTAGAAACGGCCCCTGGTTCCGCTGCTCTACGCCACCACACTTTAGCGCTCTCATCGTTCTACACCCTCAACGTTCTACAGCTCCAATCGACCCACAGACCCACTAAGAACAGGGAAACGCTCTAAAAAGCACTACTTAACATAAGATATATTATCGTGCGTTACGAGTACGTGCCGGGGAAGCGTCTGTCCGGCCGGCGAGCTGGCCGCAGGCGGCGGCAATATCGGTGCCAAAAGAGTGTCTTTGAACATGATTGATCTTCAGCTCAGTTAGAAGTTCCTTGAAATCGTACAGATCGCGTCGGTCCGGAGATTTGTGGTTTGAGCCGTCGTTTTCGTTGAGCGGGATCAGATTCACCACGTAAGCCGCGCCCATCTCGTTTATGAAGTCCCTGAGGGCCAGAGCGTCTTCCCGGCCCGTGTTCATCTCTAAAAGGACGTACTCGATCATGATCTTTCTTTTTGTCTTCGCAAAGTACTCTTTTAGGTTTGCGGCCAAAAGCCCGGTCCGGGTTCTCTGATCGACAGGCATCAGCTTCGCCCGCTTCTCGTTTATCGCCGAGTGCAGCGAGATCGCCAGGTTCACCGCCAAGGAATCTTCGACGGCCAGTTTCTTGATGCCCCTTGATATCCCGCTGGTCGAGATCGAGAACCTTCTGACCCCTAAGTCCAGCGTGTCCTTGCGGTTCATGAATCTGATGGCCGCGATCAGGTTATCGTAGTTGAGCAGCGGTTCACCGATGCCCATGAAAACGACATTTGTGACCACGCGGTCCTCGGCCTTGAGTTTTCTAGCAAAAAGCAGTACTTGCCCGACGATCTCTTCAAATGTGAGATTTCTGGTGAAGCCGTTCTGGCCGCTGGCACAAAAGACACATCCCATAGCGCAGCCCACCTGCGTGGAAACACACACCGTGTTGCGGCTGCCCGCTCTCATTAAAACCGTCTCGGTGTAGTTGCCGTCCGCCAGGCGCGTCAGGGCCTTGATGCTTCGCTCGTCTTCGGACTCGAAGAACCGCGAATCGATCGCCAGGGGCGCGGATTGGGTCAATTGAGCCCGGAGATCGGCGGGCAGATCAGTCGCTTCCCGCCATGAACTGCAAGTATTGGTGAAGAGCGCCCGATAGATCTGCGCTTTTCGATAGGAAGGTTGACCTTTGATGGCCGCGTCTATTTGTTCTAAAGGTATCATGCGACCCCGTATACTACAGTGACGTCAGTCTCCGGGCAACCTTTACTCAAACTCCCGAGCTGCCGAAGCCCCCGGCGCCCCGGACTGTCGCGTCGAGAGAGTCGACGACGTTGAACCGGACCGACTCAACGGCCTGGATGACCAGCTGCGCGACTTTGTCTCCGCGTTTGACGGAGAACGGCTCGCGCAAGTCGGTGTTTATGAGGATGACCTTTAATTCGCCTCGATAGTGAGAGTCGATCAACCCGGGAGCATTGACGACGCTGATGCCGTGTTTCGCCGCCAAGCCCGAGCGCGGCTGGACAAAGCCGGCGTAGCCTTCAGGGATGCCCAGGGCGATACCGGTCGGGACCAGCGCTCTCTCGCCGGGTGCCAAGTCGACATCGACCGTGCTCCTAAGATCGCAGCCGGCATCGGAATCGTGGGCGTATTCGGGGACGGCCAGGCCGTCGTCAAGCTGCTGTATGTTTATCTCCATTACAATTTCCCTCTCGCCTTCGTGGGCAGGAACTCCGAACAGGATTCCGCCGCGGCCTCGAGGAGACCGCTGGGAAACGGGCGCACGGCCGACAGCGCTTCATCAAGAACGGTGCCCGGATTAAACTGCTGGATAAAGTAGCGGCTCCCACCGGCTTCGCCCAGCTCTTTTGCGACGTCGATCAATTCGTTCGGTTCGAAGAATCCCGGGACAACAGTGGTTCGGAACTCATGCTCGACCCCGGACTCGACTAGTGCCGCAATAGACTCTCGGACCGGTCCGGCCATGTCGGCCACCCTCGCTACCGCCTCATAACGATCGAACGGCGCTTTTATATCAAGGGCCACATAATCGAGTGCTCCCTCGGACAGGAGTTTCCTTAGGACCGCCGGGCGCGTTCCGTTAGTGTCGAGTTTGATGCCCAGACCTTCGCTTCGCACGCGCGCCACGATCTCCTCCAGCTCAGGATCGATAGTGGGCTCGCCGCCGGTGATCACTACCCCATCTATCCAGCCCTTCTTCTCGCGCAGTTGCCCGCCCACTTCAGCCCAGCTCAGACGGCCGATCCCGGCCGATAGCACCAGCTCGGGATTGTGACAATAAGGGCACCGCATATTGCAGCCCCGCAAGAAGAGAAGCGTGGCCAGCTTTCCTTCCCAATCGACCATACTGACAGGCAGGAGTCCGGCGATGGAGCGGAGTTCAGTGCCTAGAGCCAACGGTCTAGCTCGGAAACGCTGGGGATCTCGCCTCTAAATGAGACCACCTCTGTACCCTCATCGTCGCTGATCACAAGCGATGGTGTCGACATAACGCTATAGAACGCTGCTTCGGCTAGGCCGTCGGATTCATCAAGGCTGTAATATTCGATCCCGTCCAGCCCGGCCACTGTCTTTTTGGCCGCCGGGCATTTTGGGCAATCCTCTTTCCAGAACAATTTGACCGTCATTTATTCCTCCGTTTCACACGTGCCTCTTGCAGTTTTTCTAACTCCTCGGTGAATTCGTCGACATCTTGGAACTCCTTGTACACCGAGGCGAACCTGATGTAGGCCACCTTGTCCAGCTCTCTTAATCTGTCGAGAACCAGGTCGCCAAGCCTTTTCGCGGTCACTTCGTATTTGAATTGATTACGCAGATCAGTTTCGATATCGGACACTAGATTCTCAAGCTGCTCTCGGGTGATATGCCGTTTGACGCTCGCCCGCAATAACCCGGCCATCAGCTTCTGCCGATCTAGGGGTTCGCGTTCCCCGCCCTTCTTGATGACGGTGATCGGCGTCTCCTCAAGGCGCTCAAAAGTCGTGAAGCGTTCGCCGCAGCTTAAGCACTCCCGGCGACGCCTGATGGCATCTCCGGAGTCCGTCGTGCGGGAGTCAGTGACTTTGTTGTCGGCCGAGCCGCAATACGGGCACCTCATGGCCGCATTATACAAGATATGGGGCGCATGGTGAAGTCCTTATACCAAATATGGCATATTCATTCAGAGTTGAGCGACCCACGCCGATAAGCTATCATCCTAGTACGATCATAAGATCCGGTTTCCTCGATGCCTCTGGAGTAAAAGTGACAGATGTCGTCTTGATAAACCCGCCCCTGACCCGCGCCGGCGGTCCGCCCAAGGAACACCTGGGCCTCGGATACTTGGCGGCGGCGCTCAGGCGGAACGGATTAACAGTTCGCATGATCGACGCGCCCGCCTTTTTATTAGACTTCCCCGCCCTCAAGAAAGAACTGATGCTTGAGGACTTCCAAGTGCTGGGCATATCGACGATCTTTCAGGACTCCCTAAGGCCGGTTCTTGATTGGCTGGTCGAGCTGCGCACAGACGGCCTGAAGGCACATGTGACGATCGGTGCCCACCCGGCGACGTTCACCTACGAGCAGATATTAAGCGAATATGCCTGCGTCGATAGCATCGTTCGCGGGGAGGGCGAACTGACTCTGGTTGAACTTGCACAGGCGGTGACAGGAGGCGTCGAGTGGCGGGCGGTTGCCGGCCTGGCCTGGCGTGACGGCCATGATATCATCGTTAATCCCCCTCGCCCCCTCGTCTCCGACCTGAATACGCTGGCCTGGCCGGCCAGGGACATCGTCAAAGCCCGTCCTGGTGCGTTTGAGCAGGTGGCGGCGGTCAGTACCCGTGGCTGTCATGAGCAGTGCTCGTTTTGCAGTATCGCCACGTTCTATCGAAGTTTTAAAGGGCGCGTCTGGCGAAGGCGTGCGCCCGACGACGTCCTTGATGAGATCGATGCCGTCAGGGCCATTGCCCCCTCCCCTTTCGTGCTGCTCTATGACGATTCGTTTATCGGTCCCGGCAAGATCGGCCGGCGCCAGGCATTTGAATTTGCCGAGGCCCTCGGACGGCGTCAAGTCGATTACGTCTTAGGGGTCTCCTGCCGCGCCGACCAGGTCGAAGAAGGACTCTTTCGCGACTTGAAACTGGCCGGGCTCCGCTCAGTTTTCCTTGGCATCGAGAGCGGCAACGATGAGACCCTCGACCTCTTTGACAAAGAAACGACGGTGGAGACGAATCGGCGGGCGCTGGCTATTCTGCAAAAACTCGGGTATGCCGTGGAGGTCGGCTTTATCATGTTCAATCCCTATACTACTTTCAAGCAGATCCGCGACGATCTCGACTTCCTCCGAGATACCGGGGTTGGCCCCGACCCCCGGAATCTCAGCGATATGGGTTTCTTCCCGGGTCAACCACTCCTGGAGCGGGTGCGCACAGACGGGCTGCTCGACGGGGATGGATTCGGCTACACTGCCCGGTTTTTGGATGAGCGCGTCGGCGAGCTGCTGGCGACGGTAAAGGATGGTCTGTGGCCCGCTCGACCGGCCCCGGGTCTGATGAGGGCGGCGCAGACGCTCCAAGCGCATAAACTGGGAATGGCCGTGCAGCCCGCCCAGCTCGCTCCGTGTAATGCCGCGGTAGACGAGTTTCATCAGGCTGTTCACGATGTTATCGCTACGAGCACCTCACTCTATGAGCGCGGACGCCCCTCAGTGGCGGCGCTGGCCCGCCTAAAACGCGAATTCAGCGAACGTCTTGACGACCTGACCCGAACACTTGACGAGTCACTGGAGCTGGGGGTCCGCTCAGCGCGATGACGAGGAACGGCGGACAAGTTTGGCGATGAACATCCCGTCGACATCGTGTTCGCTCGGTAATAATTGCAAAAAACCGTTGGGCCCGGAATCGAACCCGGCGATCGTGAATGCCTGGGCTTCGAAGGATTCGTTGCTCGAAAGAAAACGCTTGATCACTTCGGTGGTCTCACGCGCTGTAATAGTACATACCGAGTAGACGCCTACCCCGCCCGGGCCGACCAATGCAGCCGCGCTTACGAGCATACGCAGCTGAATCTCGGCCACCTCAGCTATTTCCACGGGCTCATTGCGCCCGCGCGCATCCGGTCGATGGGCAAAGACCCCAAGCCCGCTGCAGGGGGCGTCCACCAGTACCCGATCTACTTTCCTCTCGGCCCCGATGGCCGCCTGTAGCGCAATGGGGTCAGTGGCATCTACCT
>JAUWIO010000174.1 GCA_030605305.1 Actinomycetes bacterium | reverse complement strand
CCGTGAGCCCTATGATGGTTTTGACCTCCTGCGCGCTTGTTTCCCCGGCGGGACGAGCACCGGCTGCCCGAAAGTTCGCTCTATGGAGGTCATTGAAGAGCTGGAGCCGGTGCGCCGGGGTCCATACACCGGCTCTATGGGGTATTTCGGATTCAACGGCGACCTCGACTTCAATATAATCATCAGGACTCTGATAATGAAGGATGGCCTGGCGCACGTGCAGGCGGGGGCGGGTATCGTGGCGGACTCACAGCCTGAGCGGGAGTATCGGGAAACTCTCCATAAAGCTGAGGCTCTTATCAGGGCAGTTGCCCTAGCCGAGGAGAAAAACGGGTGCTTGCCTACCTGAACGGGGCGTATCTGCCCGAAACTGAAGCCAAAGTATCGATATCCGATAGAGGCTGGCTCTATGGCGATGCTGTCTTTGAGACGATGCGGACGTATAGCGGCAGAGTCTTCAAGCTCGAAGAACACCTTGAGAGATTGAAGCGTTCGGCCGCGGCGGTCGGCATCAAGTTGCCAATGGAGCCGGGAGAGATGGCAGCGGTCGTCCTCGAGTTGCTGGAGCGCGGCTCCCCGGGTGCGGAGGGGGCGCTCCGGGGAGCTCTCAGTCGAGGGATCGGCGGCGGCCGGTGGCCGAAGGAAGAGCTGGAGCCGACCATGGCTGTTCTTCTCAGAGAGTTGCCGACTTATTCCGGCGAGGTTTTTACTACCGGTTGGCGGATGATCACGGCAAAAACCAAGAGGAATAGCCCCGAATCCATCGATCCGCGCGTCAAATCGGCTAATTTCCTCAACAACATCATGGCTAAGAGAGAGGCAGTCGATGCGGGAGTCGATGAGGCACTCATGCTCAACCACGACGGCTGGGTGGCCGAAAGCACCGTCAGCAACTTCTTTATGATCGCGAATGGCGGTTTGGTGACGGCCCCTGTTGAGGCGGGAGTGCTGGCCGGTATCACCCGCGAGATGGTACTCGAACTGGCCGCGGCCGCCGCGATCTCTGCGGATGAAGCGCTCTTTACGGTGGACGATATCTATAGGGCCGACGAAGCGTTCATCACCTTGACGAGTGCCGGTTTAATCCCCATAGTCGAGCTGGACGGCCGTCCCATCGGGACAGGGCGCCCCGGGCCCATCGTGGGCCGTCTGAGGCGCCTCTATGAGGAATATGTGGCCGCTTTTGAGAAAGGCGAGGACTGATGGATGAAGCCAAGATAAGGACAGCGGTCAAGATGATCCTCGAGGGGATCGGCGAAGACCCCGAGAGAGAGGGTCTTCGGGACACCCCGCAGCGAGTGGCCAATATGTATATGGAGTTTTTCCAGGGGCTCAATGAGGATCCTGCCGAGTATATGAAAGTGACGTTTTCCGAGGACCATGACGAGATGGTTTTATTGAAGGACATCCCGCTCTACTCAATGTGCGAGCACCACCTCCTGCCCTTTATCGGCAAAGCGCATGTCGCGTATATACCGCAAAACGGCAAGATCGTTGGCTTGAGCAAGTTGGCCAGGGTGCTCGAGACTTTGTCGCGGCGCCCACAGGTCCAAGAGAGGCTGACGAGTCAGATCGCGCAGGTCATCAAAAAGACCATCGATCCGCGCGGCGTGCTGGTCGTGATCGAGGCCGAGCACATGTGTATGTCGTTGCGGGGTGTGAAAAAGCCGGGCGTCATGACCATTACCTCGGCTGTGCGCGGGATATTCCGAGAGTCCGTAGCCACCAGGGCGGAAGCGCTGTCATTTATCAGGGATTAAGCGGCTCGACGATGACCGGTCATCAGGAGGCGGATTGAGCAATAAGGAGATGCCGATCGTGCACGTCAGGCTCATTCCCGACGATGCGCACGCGCGCTCGGAGCTCCGCAGCGTCGGCGTCGATCCCCAGAGTGAATCGATCATGGCGCCCAAGCTCCGTCACCTCGTCATCAAGATCAAGGACCTCGATGTCCGCGCGGCCAACATCCTTAAGCAAGAGATGTTGGCAAAAGGGGCCGACGCCGCTGTAGCCAAATGGGCTTCCGGATTCACACAACCCACAACCGATGTTTTACTGATGGGGACGGTCAAACAGTATCGACAGGTCTTAAAGAAGCTCCGGATCCAGCCGTACGGGCTGCAGAGTTTAGCGGAGCCGATCTCCCGGCTTATCGAGAGCGATGGATCCATTAAGGCGGTCATCGGCCGTCCCGGACATGAGCTTATCGTCGGTGAACGCACCTTGGTCATGGGAATCTTGAACTTGACCCCCGACTCTTTTTCCGACGGTGGATTGTTTCTTGAGCCGGCGGCGGCTGTTGAGCGGGCCTCGGAGATGGCGGCGAACGGCGCCGACATCATCGACATCGGCGGCGAATCGACGCGGCCGGGTGCGGACCCGGTAAGCGAGGACGAAGAGAAGCGCCGGGTCCTGCCGGTTATCGAACGGCTCGCATCCGAGCTGGACGTCCCGCTATCGATAGACACGAGCAAGGCCGGCGTCGCCGGCGGCGCCATTGAGGCGGGAGCGCAGGTCGTAAACGACGTAACCGCGTTGCGCGCGGACCCGGATATGGCCCGAGTTTGCGCACAGACCGGGGTTGCCGTCATTCTTATGCATATGCAGGGGGAGCCCCGGGAGATGCAGGAGGACCCTCGGTACGACGACATATTATCGGACCTAGTCGCTTTCTTTGCGCAGAGGTTGTCGTTTGCCGCCGCCGCGGGTATTGCCGCCGAGCGATCGCTGATCGATCCGGGTTTTGGATTTGGTAAGACGACCGCCCATAACCTTGAGATACTTAACCGACTGGGCGAACTGCGCTCTCTGGGTCACCCGATAGTCCTGGGAACGTCAAGGAAGTCGACTATCGGGACAGTCTTGGGGAATGCGCCGGCCGGTGAGCGCCTGGAGGGGACAGCGGCCACGGTGGCTGCCGGTATCCTGGGGGGCGCGAGCATTATTCGGGTCCACGACGTGAAAGAGATGGCCAGAGTAGCGGCCATGACAGACGCAATCATGGCTGGAGAGGCTTGGCATGGATAGAATATCGGTGCTGGGGATGGCTTTTTTCGCCCGCCACGGGGTCAGCGCGGCCGAGCGCGAGATCGGGCATAGGTTCGAGAT
>JAUWIO010000213.1 GCA_030605305.1 Actinomycetes bacterium | reverse complement strand
GGCCCCGACCAGCACCGGGCCGATCACGATGCCGATGTTGCGGCTGGTCCACATGAGCCCGAAGGCAAGGCCCTGAGCTTCTGGGCCGACTAGGTCGGCCGGGAGCGCAAAAACGGCCGGCGGGGCCAGGGCCCCGACGATGCCCAGGATGATCACAAGCGGGACCAGCTGGGTCGAGGCGAACGGAAAAAGCGTCATGACCGCTGAGGCCAGAAGGGCTCCGGTGATGATAAAGCCGGCCTTGCGTCTGATATCGGTCAAGAAGAGGCCGACGATCGGGCTGACGATCACGGCCCCCCACATCACCAGGCCGGCGACGAAATTGGCCGCTGTGGGTGTGAAACCGCTGGCGAGCAAGAACTCCGGTGCAAAGGTTATAAAGGCGATAATGGCGGCGTTGAACCAGAGCCAGACCATGCCCATCGGCCAGGTGCGGCGTAAAATCGCCGAGAACGAGCCGCCGCTATTCGCCCCGTTCGGAGTCGGTTCGTTCAACAGCGCATAGATCAGCACCAGCGGTATGAGGGCGCTCATGCCTGAGACAAAGAGCGCTGTCCGCCAACCGAAATCGGCGGCGATGAAGCCGAAGAGGCTAAAGCCGATAATCGTGCCTACCGGTAATCCGGTGCCATAGAACCCCATCGCTATCCCTAGGTTCCGCCCGGAAAAGGACCGGCTGACGAGGCTGCCGGCGCCCACGACCAAGATGAGGCCGCCCGTGCCCGCGAACATTCGGGCCAAGCTCAGCGTCCAAAAATCGATAGCGAAGGCAGAGCCGACCGCTCCCGCGAGCATGACCAATATGGCGGCGGTGCTGATGATCTTGAAGCCGTAACGATCGGCCAGACGCCCGCCCGGTATAGTCAGCGCGATGCCGGGCAGAGCGAAGACCCCCATCAATAGGCCGCTTTGGGTGTGGTCTAAAGAGAGGTCAGTTGAGAGCAGCTGTAACAGCGGTGGAAGCGCCTGAAAGACGAAAGTGAAAGCCAGAACCGAACTGTAGGCGACGGCGAAGTTACGCCATGGGTTCATCTATCGAGAACCAGACCGGCGGCCCCGATAAGGCCGGCGGTGTTCTCAAGGGTCGAGAGCGGCAAGGGGGTTTCCTTGGCTCTCGGGTCGATCGCGATCTCCCGGACTTGGCCGCGGATCGCCTCCATGGCCAGGTCGAGCGAGGAGGCGACCCCGCCGCCGAGGATGACGATTTCCGGATTGAAGACATTGATCAGGCTGCCGATGCCTATGCCGAGCCATCGCCCCAGTTCATTGAAGAGAGCGATAGCTTCTTCCTGGCCGGCCCTGGCCGCTTCAGCCAGCTTGCGGCCGCTGACATTGGCCGGGTCACTGGCGAACAAGGCACCGAGGTCAGTAGTCGGGTTGGCGGTGACATATTCGCGCCCGAAGCGCTCCAGGGCAGTGCCCGAGGCCATCTGCTCCAGGCAGCCGCGGCTGCCGCAGGCGCAGGGGATTCCCCCGCCATCTACGACGATATGGCCGAACTCGGCCGCCCCGCCGCGTGAGCCCCGCCACAAACCGCCCTCGGCGATGATACCGCCGCCCCCTCCGGTCCCGACGGTCAGCCCGATAAAGAGCTTGTGGCCTTGACCGGCTCCGGCGTAGAGCTCGCCCAAAACGGCCAGGTTGGCGTCGTTATCGACAAAGCATTCCAGGCCGTCAGAACCGAGCTCGTCTGCGAGGTGGATACCGTTGAGGGGCAGGTTTGGCGAAGCCACGATCGTTCCGTCGGCGAAATCGACTAAGCCGGCCACGCCGATACCGACCCCGCGAAGGCCCGGTGTCGCGGATTTAGTGTCTTTGATTATCTGGTGCAGCGCGGACAGGAGTTCTTCCGTGCTTTTAGGGGTGAGGATCTCTTGGCGGTCTGAGAGTCTGTATTCGCTGTCTGCCAGCGCCCAGGAGGTCTTGGTGCCGCCTAGGTCGATCGCCAGGGCTTGGTCGGGCACGATCAGGTCGTGGCCCGTTTCTCGCCGGTGTCGTCCCAGACCTGGACCTTGTTGCCGGTTGAGTTCGCACCGCTCAAAGCTTCCTCGACCCGCTCGATCAGCTGAATATCATCGCCGGCATTATCGGGATAGGTCGCCAGACCGATGCTGATCGTCACATTGCCGCCGCCGATGTTTCCGTCGGCCACGGCTTCGCGCATGCGCTCGGCCACTTCGTGCGAAGCAACACGACCAGTATTGGGCAAAAGAACCCCGAACTGCTCTGTGTTGTAACGGCTGACTATGTCGACTCCGCGCACTTGGATTTTGACTATCTCCCCGATCTCCTTAATGAGTTCTTTACCCCGGGCCTGACCATTTTCATCACTGTAGGCCTGGAAGCCGTCGACCTCCGCCAGAACCATGGAGACTCGGCTCCCGAAACGGTCGGCGCGCTTTTTCTCTTCATTGAGGCGGTCGATAAAATAATTGTAGGTGTGAAGACCGGTAAGTTCGTCGGTGATGGACTGTTCTTTCGCCGCGGGCTCCACGGTTCGGTTGGAACCGGCGAACCAGCCGATCGCCCCGGCGACGATGATGAGGAGGATGTGAGTGAAGGTCTGTCCGGCTGATTGAGCCATGGCGTCTGCCGCAGTCGCGACAATGAGCGCGGCTACTAGAATTACGAGGATGACAGTCTTATTATTCTCCATGACTTTGTAGTGCTAGATAGCTCCTGTAAACTTGGTCG
>JAUWIO010000263.1 GCA_030605305.1 Actinomycetes bacterium | reverse complement strand
GTGCTGGAGGATGCGGGCCAGCATATCTTCGGCCTCGATCTCCACTTCCCTGCCCTGGAGGTCCAAGGCCGAGACCACGACCTTTCTGGATCGTTTGACCGGGACCCGCACATCGGGCAGGCACAGACAACCTTCATCGTCTACGTCCTGCGCATCTGAATACTCGACCACCTTGGGATTCACGTACGCGACGAAGCCATCGTCATCCATATCTATGACGATGACCTGCTTGAGTACGCCGATCTGCGGTGCAGCCAGGCCGATTCCCTGGGATTCATACATGGTCTCAGCCATGTTTCTGGAAAGTATCGAGACCTCTTTGCCAAGCTCGATGACCTTAAGCGACTTTTCTTTTATGACCGGGTCACCAAAGAACCGGACCGGGAATATCGCCAATCTTTCTCCATTCCATACGCGTTTCGTGCGGCGTGTCTTAGGCGTATTCTACCCGAGTTAGCGCCGCTGGTCAGTCTCTATTCAGTCGAGGGGCGGTGCGGGTCTCCCCGGCAAGACCCAGGAAGCTCACGGCCAGACCAAGATAAGGGACAGCCGCCTCCACCTTTTGACGCAGGACCGGTAACCCGTCGATCTGGAGGAAAGCCGAGGCCAGCTCCTCTTCGAGCGACCCCGGCGGCACTCCTTTAGCGATCTCTATCAGCTCGTCAAGCGTCCCTGTCCCGGCCACCCCTTCGAGCCTCTGCCCTCCGAGGGCCTGCGCAGTCTCCAGTTTCGCCGCTAGCTTCTCCCCTTCTACCTTACGTAAGGCGCCGGCCAGCGCCGCGATCATAGCCTTATTATCCAATTTCAAACTTCCCCTCTTTTTGCGCCGACATCAGAGCATCCAAATCGGATCGACATCGATGATGACGCGCAGATCGCGCATGTCACCGGCCGTCGGTGGTTCATCGCGTAGATACTGTTTGACAGCATCGGGATCGTCGGTGGTGACGACCAGATGATAGCGGTAATACCCCTTGACCTTTTCGATGGGGGCCGGGGCCGGGCCGAGAAGTCTGGCAAGATCCGCCAGCCCGGTCCGTAAGCGCGCGGATATCTCGCTGGCGCCCTGTTGCGCCGCTCGCGGGTCCCTGGACGAGAATATGATATTGAACATGGTCGAATATGGCGGATAGTCGAGTTCCCGGCGGAAAGCCAGCTCTTTGGCGAAGAAACCTTCGTAGCCATCGACAGCGGCTTTGATCGCGTAGTTTTCAGGCGTAAAGGTCTGGACGAGGACTTCACCGGGGATGGCGCCCCGCCCGGAGCGTCCACTGACCTGTATAAGCAGTTGGGCGGTGCGTTCCGCCGCCCGAAAGTCCGGCAGATTGAGCGCAGTGTCGGCATTGATGATCCCGACCAGAGCGACTTCCGGGAAGTCGAGCCCCTTGGCGATCATCTGGGTTCCCAGCAAAACCGCCCGCGCGGTCTGATGAAACTTGAGAAGCCGGTCGTGATGGGCGCCTTGGCGACCCGTTGTATCCGCATCCATGCGAACGATCGTCGTGTCGGGCAGAAGCTCCTGGAGCTCGCTTTCGACCCGCTGCGTGCCGACCCCCGGAAAGCGCCACTCGGTCTTATCGCATTTCGGACAGACTTCCAAGACCCGTTTGGCGACGCCGCAGTGATGGCAGCGGAGCCATCCGCCGTCCTGATGGTAGGTCAGAGAGATCGAGCAGTTATCGCATTCCGGGACGTATCCACAGTGGCGGCAGACAGTAAAACCCGCGTAACCGCGACGGTTCATCAATAAAATAGCCTTGTGTCCGCTATCTAGCGTCTCCTGTAGGCGTTTGGCCAGGGAGCGGCTGAAGATGCCATAGTTGCCCTGGCCGACCTCGCGACGCATATCGATCAGCTTCACGGTGGGAAACCGCCCCTCTCCGACACGGTGTTCCAGCTTAAGGTGGCCCGCGGTTCCCGCCAGCATAGACCCTGTCTCCAAAGATGGGGTGGCGCTGCCGAAAACGACGACTGCATTGTGAAGCTC
>JAUWIO010000274.1 GCA_030605305.1 Actinomycetes bacterium | reverse complement strand
TTTTCAAACCCCTCGTATATACCGAATCGAGCCGGGTCCAAACATGGCGCTGGGAGGCGGCATGACTTTTCTTGAAGGGTGCACGCAGTTTACTTTGGCGGGCGGCAGTGTCGTTCTGGCGACCTACATCGGGCGGCGGGCCCCATATCTGGGGGCTGTGGTCTTGGTTTTTCCGGCCAAAGTCATTATGACGCTGGTCTTTTTGCCGGGGGAAGACAAGCAGCTGCTCAGTGAGTTCCTGTTGGCGTTGGTCCCCGGATTGGGGGCCGTGGGCGCATTCGCCCTGGTTATGCGGGCCGCTCTGCTTCGCGTGTCGTTGCCGGCGGCCCTCATTGTGGGTCTTAGCGCTTGGCTCGTGGTGGCCGGGGGCTTCTTTATTATCGGGCGGTTTGGGGCGGACTGAAATGGAGGCTGGCAAGAACTTCGTGATGTGTTAAGCTCTAGGTTCCGGCTGAGCCGGGATCATCTAGGAGGTTCAACTGGAGATCATTCTGCAAGAAGAAGTACCTACACTCGGTCGCGAGGGCGATGTCGTCGATGTGGCCCGCGGCTATGCGCACAATTTTCTGATACCTAAAGGTCTGGCTGTCCGGGCTACCAAGGGCAACGTAAAACAATTAGGACTCAAGCGTGTCGGCATAGAGAAACGGTATGAGCAATCCCAGGACGATGCACAGGCCTTGGCCGATAAGTTCACCGGCAAGTCCATCACGATCACCGCTAGGGCCGGCGAAGAAGGCCGCCTCTACGGTTCTGTGACAGTCAAGGATGTCGCCGCGGCCATCCAGGAAGAATTCGGTATCGAGGTCGACAAGCGCCGGATAGTTCCGAGCGACCCCATCAAGGAAGCCGGCGAAGTAACACTACGTGTCCGCCTTCAGGCCGATGTAGCGGCCAGCTTGGTCGTCAATGTCGTCGCGGAAGTGGCTGAAGGCATGGAGGCCGGCGAGGTTTCCGAGACGGTCATTGAGGAAGAAGCCGCTGCTGAGGACGAGACGACCGCCGGCGAAGATACCGAACCAGCCGAAGCCGAGTAGCGCGGTAGCAAGGCCGCATGAGCACCAAAGATTTGAAGGCGGTCGACCCGACGACCTTCGAGCGTGTCCCGCCTAATGATCTAGAAGCTGAACAGTCTCTTTTGGGCGCGATGCTTCTTTCACCGGACGCGACTGGTCGCGTGATCGAACATGTCCGCGCCGAATACTTCTATCGCGAAGCCCACCGCCACGTATTTGAAGCGATCGCGACGCTGTTCACGAACGGCGATCCAACAGACCCGATCGTAGTCGCCGATCAGCTGACGAAAATGGGTGTTTTAGAGAGAGTCGGCGGCAAACCATATATTCACACTTTGCTCAACTTTGTGCCCACGGCCGCCAACGCGGAGCACTACTCGCGGATACTGGAGCGCCATTCTTTGCTGCGCGGGTTGATCCGCGCGGCTACCGATATCGCTTCCATCGGCTATCAGGCCCCCGATGACCTGGAGGGCGCCATAGACAAAGCTGAGTCGCTGATCTTCAACGTCTCCAAGAAGCGCATATCCGAGAAGTTCAGCCTTCTCGAGGACCTGTTGGCGGAGAACTGGGACCTGATGGACCAGCTGGCCCGCACCGGTTCCGATATCACCGGGGTTTCCAGCGGCTTTGCCCGTCTCGACCAATACACCTCCGGGTTGCAACCGTCAGATTTGATCATCATCGCGGCCCGCCCGGCGATGGGCAAGACATCATTGGTCCTCGATATCGCCCGCAATATCTCTGTCGATTCGCAAAAGGCGGTGGCCCTTTTCAGTCTGGAGATGTC
>JAUWIO010000060.1 GCA_030605305.1 Actinomycetes bacterium | reverse complement strand
TCGGCCAGCTCGACTGCGCGCTTTAGGTGGAGGGCTTCATAATGATCACCTAATGAAGCAATGGGCGTCTCTAGAAGAGGTCGAGAAACTCGCGAACCGCGCCGGCGGGATCGTCTGCCCCGAAGACGGCTGAACCGGCTACAAGCGTATCAGCCCCGGCAGCCAGGACTTCAGCGGCATTGGAGGTGGTGATCCCTCCATCGACCTCGATCTCCACGGCCGGATTAACAATCTCGATCAAGTCGCGCACAGCCGCTATCTTCTCCAGCGAGCCGTCGATGAAACTTTGCCCGCCAAAACCGGGGTTGACGGTCATCACCAGCACGTAGTCGACATATTTAAGGATGGCTTCCAGCGAGCTGACCGGAGTACCTGGATTGATCGATACGCCTGCTCTGACCCCGGCACCCTTGATGTGCTCGGCCAGCCGGTGGGCGTGGTCGGTCGCTTCTATATGGAACGTCAACCAAGCAGCCCCGGCCGCGATGAAGGCATCTAGATATTTCTCGGGGTCGCTGATCATCAGATGGACGTCGAGCGGCAGGGCGGAGTTGTGGCTAACAGCCTGAGCACCGACCGGACCGATGGTTATATTGGGCACAAAATGCCCGTCCATCACATCTACATGGACTACTTGGGCTCCGGCGGCTTCGATCATTTGCAGGTCTTGTGCCAATCGACCGAAATCCGCTGAGAGGATAGATGGGGCCAGGCGCGGCATGGACTTTCGGACCTCCAGTTCGTGGACTCGAACAAGTTTAGCACCCGGTTTCTGTCGGCACAAGCAACGCTTATAGTGCTAAAATAGCGGCCAGATGTCTGTTATTTCATCAAGACGCGTGCATGTCGCAACACTCATCGCTACCCTGGCCTTGCTTGGGGCGTTCTCCGTTCTTCCGGCGCTTGCGGCGCCGAGCGCTGAACAACAACCCCGCGCGGTCATCCTCCTTCTCGAAGGACTTCGACTCGATGAGATTTCGCCGAGCGACACCCCCAATCTGTACGACCTGTTCGAGCAAGACGCTTCCGGTCTGGTAGCTCTGCGCAAAGCTTTCAACTATGAAAATGTACCGTCCGCTTTTTACGCGACCTTGGGCGCCGGAGCGCCCGGCGCCGGGCTGGAAGGAGAGCTTCGCAACGCTCCACGGCTTCTTGGGCCGCTGACGGCGTCCGATCCACGGCGCGGCGCCCGCGCCCGCACTATTAGGGATATAAATACAGAACATGGCGCCCGCGCTTCTTTCGGCGCCTTGGGCACGGCGCTACGCGAGCGTGGCCTGAAGACTGCCGCTATCGGGTCTTCGAGCAGCTCAGATTTCCTGAACGTGGTTATCGATGAAAAGGGTCGCTTAGACCGCCTGCTTCTTCTCGATGGTGTGCCGACCGGCGTAGAAACCGCGCGCGACACCGACGTTGACGAATTCACCCGCTTGACCGGCGAGATCTATCGGGACAGCGCCCTGACCGTAGCCGCCTTTGGCGACCTGTTGCGCCTGAATCCCGTGGATTCGGGGTCCGCCGAACGGGCGAGATCTCGGGATGAAGCGGTGGCCCGCGCTGACCAGGTCGCAGGCACACTGCTCGAACAGGTCTCCCCGACTGACCTGCTGATAGTTTTGATGCCGTTCGATGATGCGGCGCCGGACTACGGCCTTAAAGGTAATTTGATCTCCACAGGTGAGCCGCTCAGCCCGATAGCTCTTAGGGGTCCGGACCATAGCGGGCTGCTGACAAGCGGCACGACCAGAAGGACGGGGACCATAAGTGGCATCGACTTGGCGCCGACGGTGCTCGAACATCTAGGAGTCGACGCCAGGGGAGATCTTCGCGGTCAACCAGTCGGCTCGACCGCTTATTCAAAATCAAAACTGAAAGCGCTCCAGGCCACTGCCGACGGGGCGATCGCCCATGACTCATACAACATCGCCGCGATCACCATGGTCATCGCCTATGCGGTCCTGGTCTTTTTCACGGTCTGCGTCTTGATCCTAACTGGTAGAGCTCGACAGAGGCGCTTACTGCGGACGCTCTTACTTTCTTTGTTCTTAGTGCCTCCGGCGATGAGTCTGCCGCTGCTGTGGGGAGCGCCCAGCCTCCTCGTGACATTGGCGCTGGTGGCGCTGGTCATCGCCCTAGCAGTCCCGCTTGTCTTCCTCTTTGGCGATAGCTCAAAGCCGATGCTGCTCGTCCTCGGTATCACCGCCGGGGGTATCGTGCTCGACCTGCTCACCGGTGAAACGCTTTTAACCCGGTCCCTGCTGGGAAACTCTCTGCTCAGCGGCGGCAGATACTATGGGATCGGAAACCAATTCCTCGGGTTTCTCTTCGTCTTCACGGTGCTATTCATCGTCTTCCTGGGCCAGATACGCCCGGCTTGGTTGCGCAGTCGGGCCGCAAAACCGCTTATCGCTATAGTTTTCTTTACTGTGCTGATGGTAGCCGGCTCAGCTCGTTTTGGGGCCAACTTCGGAGCCCTGGTGATGCTCGGAGTGTCTCTTCCATTTGTCTTTGCGCTGATAGTCGGCGACAGCCCGGAAGGACGGGGGCGCCTTTCCGTATTGGCCGGCGCTTTTGCCGCCGCTATGGTCGTCTTGAGCGTCATTTATGATGTGCTTCAGTTACCGGGGGCCCAATCGCACGTTGCCCGCTCTCTTTCATGGGTCAGCAATGCCCCCGCTTTTGCCTTGAATCTCATCACGACGAAGCTAAGCAAGAACTTGGAAGAGGCGTTTTTTGTGCTGATATCAAGAGGTGGCCTACTCTTCTTATCGGTCCTTGGGTCTCTCGTTTTTGATATACGCAAGGAGCTGTCCGCGTCCCTGGGCGACTTCCCGATATTCAAACGTGTCTTGCCCGGGATAATCGCCGGCGCTGTTATTGCCTTTCTCATCAACGATACGGGCATCGAACCCCTGCTTATCATCCTCTTCTACGCTTTAGCAGCCCTTCTCTACCTCTATCTGTCCGTGGAGCGCGTGGCGGATCCTGCGGACGCCTCGGTGAAACACGTTGATAACGAACGCATGTTTGCATAATCATTTTCGCTATGGTATACCTGCTTCAGTAACCATGTGGCGATAAGGAGTGGCTATGGCGGAAGGCCTGACCGGCAGACAGCAGCAGATACTCGATTTTATCGTCTCCGAGGTCGACATGAAGGGTTATCCACCGAGCGTTCGAGAGATCGGTGCGGCCATCGGCCTTTCTTCCAGCTCGACCGTGCATTCGCATTTGTCAGCTCTTGAGCGCAAAGGTTATATCAAGCGCGACCCTAGCAAACCCCGGGCCCTGTTATTGGCCGAGCGCCGCCGCCCTTCCTCCGACGACCGGTCGGTCAACGTGCCTCTGTTGGGGCAAGTGGCCGCCGGACAGCCCATCTTGGCCGAGGAGAATATTGAAGACAGACTCTCCTGGCCGGCCGGTATCGGCTCCGAGCCCACGTTCGCGCTGAGAGTCAAAGGCGACAGCATGATAGACGATGGCATCTTCGACGGTGATATCGTCATGGTCCGTCGTCAACAAACCGCCGACAGCGGTGAGACGGTAGTGGCAATGATCGACGGCGAAGCGACCGTGAAGCGTCTGCGGCGCGAAAACGGCCATATCCAGCTCGATCCGGCCAACGCGGCGTATGCTCCGATTGTTGCCGATGATATAGCCGTCCTAGGCAAGGTCGTCGGCCTTCTCCGCCAACTCTAGAGCGTCTGAAAAGCACCGTTCGCGGCGTTATCCTTGTCCTTCGCGCGGTCGCGTACTTGATGTACGCTCACTTACTCAGGAACTGCGTCTGCCTGGCGTCCGATACTTTTCAACCGCTCTATGGTCATTGCTCTGAAAAGCACCGTTCGCGGCGTTATCCTTGTCTCAGATAGCCTCCGCTATCCGGTCCACGGCTTCTTTGAGACGGTCGTCCGGGGTCGTCAGTGATATTCTGATATATCCTTCACCAGCAGGTCCGTATGCCGAGCCGGGCGAAACCACGACGCCGGCCTTATCTAGAATCAGCTGGGCGAAACTGGCAGAAGTATGACCCTGTGGGACCTCGATCCAGACATATATGGCCGCCTGCGGCGAACGGGCCTTTAGCCCCAATTTTCCCAATAGCGACATGACCAGTTCCCGTCGGCGGGCATAGATGACGATCATGTCGTCGATGATGTCCTGCGGCCCCTCTAGGGCCACGATCCCCGCCTTCTGGATGGCGTTGAATATTCCGGAGTCGATGTTGGATTTGACCCGGCCCACAGCCTCGATGACTTCCTCGCTCCCGGCCACCCAGCCGATGCGCCAGCCGGTCATATTATAGGTCTTAGACAGTGAGTGGAATTCGACTCCTACATCGAGAGCGCCCGGCGTTGCCAGGAAGCTCGGGGCCTCGTAACCGTCGTAGGTGATCTCAGAATACGGAAAGTCATGGGCCACGACGATCTCGTTTTCCTTTGCGAACGCGACTACCTCGGCGAAGAAGCCCTCTGCCACTATTGCTGAAGTCGGGTTGTTCGGGTAATTCAAAAACATCAGCTTGGCTTTCGCGGCCACATCCGCCGGGATAGCGCCCAGGTCCGGCAGAAAATTATTTTCGGCCAGCAGCGGCATGAAATGACTCTCTCCCCCGGCCAGGATCGTGCCGGAGTTATAGACGGGATAGCCGGGGTCCGGAACTAATACGACATCGCCCGGATCGACATAGGCGATATGGATATGCGCAATACCTTCCTTTGACCCGACTAGCGGCAGAACCTGTGTGTCCGGATCTAGATCGACATCAAAACGCCTTTTGTACCAGCGGGAAATGGCCGCCCTGAACTCCGGCAATCCGAAATATGAGGGGTAGCGATGATTCACCGGATCATTGATCTCTTTACTCATCGCCTCAATGATATGCGCGGGAGTCGGCTCGACCGGATCGCCGATGCCGAGACTGATGACATCAACACCCTCTGCTCTCTTGGCCGCTATCTTTCTGTCGATCTCCGCGAATAGATACGGCGGTAGGTTGGCGATTCTGGTTGCGCTTTTCAATCCATCTCTCCTTGTATTTGACCCGTGAACACTTCTTCAGCCGGTCCCGTCATCATGACATTATCAGTTGACGACCACTCGATAAACAGCGTGCCGCCGGGCAAGTCTACCCGAGCGGAGCGGCCGCTCAATCCATTTAGGTGGGCCGCCACTAAGGCGGCGCAAGCACCTGTACCACAAGCGAGCGTCTCCCCTACGCCACGCTCCCAAACGCGCACTTTCAGATGGTCCGCCGACTTGATCTCGACAAACTCGATGTTGGCTTTTTGCGGGAAGAGCGATGCGCTCTCAAGAAGCGCCCCCCTGCTCGCAACCGGCGCCTGAGCAACGTCATCGACGAACGTGACCGCGTGCGGGTTACCCATGGATATCGCGCTCAGACGATATTCCGTGCCTTTGATATCCAAACCCTCGTCGATAAAGCGCTCTAAGTCCGTCTTGAGCGGTATCTTCGCCGCCGCCAACTCCGGGGGCCCCATATCGACCGTGATCGCGGCCACCGCCCCGTCCTCGACCGCCAACTCGACGTTCTTTATTCCCGCCCTCGTCTCTAGCGATAAAGCGGTGCGCCGCTCGATGTGGTCGAATATATATTTCGCAAAGACCCTGATGCCATTCCCGCACATCTCGGCGATCGAACCGTCGGCATTATAATAGTTCATGAAGTAATCAGCCGACTCGGACTCGTTCACTAAGATCAGACCATCAGCGCCTATACCAAAGTGGCGATCGCATAGCGACTTGATCGCGCCAGGCGTGAGCTCGACAACGCCCTTCATGTTCTCAATGATGATGAAGTCGTTCCCCAAGCCTCGTTCTCGCGGACTCCAATGAGATCCGGGCCAGCGATATTCTCGTCTCGGCCGACGAGGAGCAGTGCGGCGACGGATCGCTCAAGG
>JAUWIO010000071.1 GCA_030605305.1 Actinomycetes bacterium | reverse complement strand
CCCGTCCTTCAAGTCTTTAGTAAAGCGCGAGCCGGGCCTCGCCGGGCGCTACTGGAAGGCGTTGCGCTGGAACCTATTGATGCTGCCAAGCTCCATTCGAGAACGGCGGCGTGTCCAAAGCCGGCGCCTCGAAGCCGACGAACTGATACTGCGCGACATAATCGTCGAAGACGAGCGCTTGACGATGATCTCTTCAGACCGGGCCGCATAGACTGGCTGGCCGAATACCTTGCTGGCACTAGCGCGCTGGCTATATCGCTTAACTTTGGCCTATGGCGTATTTGGCTTGGCCGGCGGGGCCTGCCTGGAGAGCCTGGGCATACCGATGGCCGCGGCGGTCATCGACATGACGGCCGGGATACTCATCCTCAACCAAAGGACCACCTTTGTGGAAGCGGTGCTGGTCGCCGATGCCGGGCTCGTACTTGGCTCGCTCGGCTCATACTTCCTAGGACGGACTGGTTCGAACTTGTGGATGCGAAAGCGCCGCAACCTTCCCGCAGGGCGGCGCGGAGAAAGTACGGCTGCCAAGTGGCTGGAGAAGCACGGCTCCAAAGCTATCTTCTTTGGCCAACTCTTCGGCCCGACCCGTACTTGGATTTCATACCCGGCCGGAGCCATGCGCATGGATGTCAAAAAGTTCACTTTCTATACGGCTCTCGGCGGGGCTGTTTACTGCACCGTGATGATCACGGCCAGCCTCTATCTCACCGACTTGATCCGCCGGCAAATCGATATCGAGACGGCCTCGAAGGTGCTGGGCTGGTCGTGGATACCAATGATAGCAGTAGGGGTGCTGCTCTGGCTGGTCGTGCAAAGGGGGAGGCGACAGCGCCTAGGCGCTGGCTTGGCCTCGACTGAACAGTCTCGATAACTCGTCGCTATAGAAGGTGAACACCATCCCGACTCCAATAAATAATGTCGACACCCAGAAGATATTCAAATGCAGCGTCCTTTGGGCCAAGGCGTCGCCGATCAGGACCAGATCGAACAGAAAGAGGATCAAGCCCATGTGCAGCAAAGCCGAGCCGATCTGAATGTAGAAGCCGGTAACCTCAAAGACCAGTTTCTTGCTGCCGACGAGGGTCATCACAATAACAACCATCTGCATGAACATCGCCACAGTCAGTAGCGCGCTGATCCCCAAACGTATCCCTAGGGACAGCGATAAAACCAGCGTCATGGCGGTCAGGCTGCCCATCAGCTGTAGGAGCCGCGCCCCGCTAAAGAGCCGCTTGGGAATGCAAAGACCGAGGACGATGACGAGCAAGATGACCATCGGCCCCACGGTGAGATTCATAACGTTCACGTAGTCCTGATAAAGAGCGGTCTGCCTCCAGAGTCCGTCGGTCTCGGACATCACCCAACTAAATGTCGTGCCGAAGATAAAAGCGATGCCGACCGCCCCGAGGATGACGATGGTGGCCAAGATGAGAATATAGTTGAGGTTCTTGATCATCCGGCCACCGAATGAATGCCCGGGATCAGATAGGTAGACACATAGGTGAATACGACCCCGAAGAAACCGAGATAGTTAAGGGACGCAGCCGTCACTCGCATTCCGCGCCTGTGAGTATACAGTCGGGCGTGGAGATAGGCGCTATATGCGACCCACATCATCAGCGTGATATTGATCTTGGGATCGTACCACCATGGCTCGCCGCTCCAGGCTGTCAGCGCCCAGGGGTATCCGAGGAGCAACCCAATGGTCAAGATGATGAAGCCGGCCTTGGCGTAGGAGTAGCCGAGCTTTTCGTATATGTCATCGCGCTTGGTCAGCATCAAGATGCCGCCCATAAAGGCCACGGCGAACGTCGCGTATGAGATGAAGAGCATGGGCGGATGAGTCCACATATATTCGGAGTTATAGAACCCGACCATCCTGCCATGGAGCGAGTGGTAGGCCTGGGCCTTGACGGCCGGGTCGACATTGGCGACCGCAGTCATCGCGTACTGAATATAGCCGGCGTGGAAGTCTTTGAGCGGCTCGGCGAAGGGGTTCGAAGTGAAGAAGGTCAAGACACCGAAGATAGCCAGTAGTGCGCTGAGCGCCGTCTGCCAGACCTGGTCCTTGTAGCGGCTGAAAAGCACGAGCCCGCACAGAATAAGTGGCCAGAAGAAGAACTTCTCATCTTCTATCCAGACCGGGATATAGAAACGGCCCGTGGCCATCGCGCCGCTCGGGTCGGCGAGTACGAGTTCGGTGGCTATCCGATAATGGAAGTTGACAAGCCGCAGCCACCCCGCGACCAGGTTCAAGAAGAGGACGAGCACAAAGTAGCGCATGTTCCGTCTGAGAGCGGGCACGACCGTGACCACGGCCAGAGCGATCGAGAAGATCAGTAGGAGGTAGATGAGCGGCTGCCCAATCCGAGTCGTCATCTCCCGAGCCAGAAGGTAGCCAGAGATATTCATGGGCTAGATTATATCACTATCCGGTCCGGCCCGAATTCCGGCGGCGCTCCTAATAGAAGAGCATCGCCGTCTCGTAGAGTTCCTCCGAGACCTCCTTCGTGCCGTCGAGGCCTTCGGCCAGAGGCACGCTGGTGACCTTGTCGCCCTTGAGCGCCACCAGCCGTCCCCACTTTTGTGCCTTGATCAACTCGACGGCGGCCACGCCGAACCGGGTGGCCATCAAGCGATCGTGAGACGTGGGCGTCCCGCCCCGCTGGATATGACCCAGGATCGTCACCCTCGATTCGACACCGGTACATTTCTCCACTTCGGCCATGAGATACTCGCCGCTCCCGCCTAGCAGAACATGACCGAACTGATCGACCTTCTCCGTACGGACGACCTGGTCGTGACCGACCGGGCGGGCCCCTTCGGCCACCACGATGATACTAAAGTTCTTCCCGCGCGACTGGCGTTCATTGACCCGATCGCAGACCCAATCGAGCTCGAACTGCTTCTCGGGGATGAGGATGATATCGGCGCCGCCGGCCACGCCTGCCTCGACTGCGATATGTCCGGCGTCCCGCCCCATCACCTCTAATATCATGACCCGATGGTGTGATTCGGCCGTACTGTGTAATTTATCACAGGCATCAGTGGCAATAGCCACAGCCGAATCGAAGCCGATAGAATAGTCGCTCCCCGGAATGTCGTTGTCGATAGTCTGAGGGATACCGACGCCGCGTACGGGCTCATCAAGCTCATTGAGGCGTCTCATGACCCCGTTGGTAGCATCGCCGCCGATGGTTATCAGCGCGTCTATCCCGAAAGCGGCGATATTCTTTTTGACCTCGTCGACCTTGTCGAGCTTGAAGGGGTTCGTCCGCGACGTACCTAAGATCGTCCCGCCCTTCGGCAGGATGCCTGAGACATTATCGTCCCCCAGCGGCATCGTCTTGCCTTCGATCAACCCGGCCCAACCGTTAAGAAAACCGAGGACCTCTATCCCGTCCTTTTCACTTTTTTTGACGACCGCCCGAATGGCCGCGTTCACCGCTGGCGAATCGCCGCCGCCGGTAAGAATCCCTATCCGCATATGATCTCCTTTGTCCGACTGACTTTTACCCGACTAACATCGACTTTATTGTGGTGTTCCCCGGCCCGCCCGATTCGCTCAGCGCCCTAAAGCGGCTGCTGGACAGGCAAGCACTTGATTAGATTATTCAGTTATTGCGAATATATGCAATATACCGCTTGAGAGGAGCACGATTTGACACCTGTTCTGTTTGCCGCCGGCGTCGCCCTGGCTACGATAGCGGGCGGGCTGCTGCCTCTTTACACGAAGCTCAGAGAGATGGACTTCCGCTATCTGGTCGGTTTCGCCGCCGGCGTGATGTTGTCGACGGCTTTTTTCGAGATCATTCCGGACGTCGGAGACTTCAACAAAACAAACGCGTTCTTCCTCGCCTTCGGCTTTTTCTTACTGTACCTGGTGGAAAAAAGCATCCTCATCCATACCTGCGGTGAGAGCGAGTGCGAGGTCCACACGCCGATCGGCTGGGTTTCGGTGGTCGGTATCGGCACTGAGAGCCTGGTGGACGGCATCGCTATTGCGGTAGGCTTCTCGCAATCGGTCGCCTTGGGCACAGCCATCACCTTAGCCGTCCTGATACATGAGATACCGCGCGGATTCTCAACGACCGTCATCATGCAGCAATCAGGATATAGCCGGGGGAAAGTATTCGCGGCGCTGGGCATCGATTCGGTCCTGACGCCGATCGGAGCCCTGATCGGGTTGACGTTCCCGGCCGAGTTCTTTGGGCCGGTTGTCGCCTTCCCCGCCGGCACATTCATCTACGTAGGCGCGGCCGACCTTCTACCCGACGCGCACCGGCGCTTCAACGTCAAAGTCATTGCCGCGGTCCTGCTCGGAGCGGCCACCATCCCGTTACTCGTCGCACTGCTTGACGCCGTCCGCTAAGCCTTTGTGGTTAGTGGTCAGTCCCGAACCTAAGTGATATCATCCAGACACTATGAGCCGCCAATACAAGGCTATCTTCTTTGATGTCGGAAACACCCTGCTGACGCCCTACCCGTCGGTAGAACACATCTGCGCCGAGGTCCTCAGCTGGGGCGGCCACACGGTCGATCCGACCAAGCTCACCCATGCCGTCGCCTTCGCTGATGAGACATACGAGCAGCGCTACCGCGAAGACGACACCTTCTGGATGAAAGAGGCCGACACGGCCAAATTCTGGATAGAACTATACACGCTCATGCTAAGCGAAGCCGGTCTCGAGGAAGAAGTAAACGACCTCGCCGAGCAGCTCTATCAGGAATGCGGAGAAGGCGAGCGCTGGCAACCTTACCCCGACGTCGTCCCCACGCTTGAGCGCCTCGCCGAGTTAGACTACCGGATCGGTTTGGTCTCAAACTGGGACACCCGATTGACCAGCATCTCTATCGAAACAGGATTATCCCGCTATGTGGACTTCGTCATCTCTTCCGCCAATGTCGGCTACCTTAAGCCGCAGCCGGAGATCTTCGAGCTGGCCCTGAAACGGGCCGATGTGGAGCCGGCAGAGTCGCTGCACATCGGCGATCAATACTACGCCGACATCATGGGAGCGCGCAGCGCCGGGATCACGCCGGTCCTACTCGATCGCCACGGGTTGGCACCGAAAGCCGACTGTCTGGTTATCAACTCGCTGACCGAGATCGTCGACTATCTGAGAAGCAACTAGACTCAGGCTAGCCGCGCGGCGCTCATTCCCAGGTAGACGGCGAGGAGACCGAGAGCCACCGCCGCCGCCACATTAAGGACAGCGACGAACCACGACCCTTTGGCCAGCAAATCGAATGTTTCGAGCGAAAACATCGAAAAGGTAGTGTACGAGCCGACGAATCCGACGATCACCGCCATCCGGATACCCGAATCCACCGACAGCCGCTCTCCAGCCGCGACCACCAAGAACCCTATCAGGAAAGACCCGGTCGTATTGACTATCAGCGTAGCCCATGGAAAGGCTGTCGCGCCCACCAGGCTGCGGACAGAAACGCCGACCGCGTATCGAGAAATGGCCCCAAAGAAGCCCGCCAGCCCGATAGCCAGGTACTGCGATAGCACGCGCCTACT
>JAUWIO010000028.1 GCA_030605305.1 Actinomycetes bacterium | reverse complement strand
TGCTCGTAGCCCTTGGCGGCCAGCGCTTCGCAGACGCGATGCCCGCGTTTGAGAGAGCCTTCCCTTTCGAGAGACCGGCCTCCCATCAAGCCCGCGACTTTCTTTCCCACTATTCTACCTCGCTACTCGCTCTTGAGCTTCAGATTTCCGGCAACCGAATGGTAAAGGGTAATCTGATCCTTGACAACATCGGACAGGCGCCGGATACCTTCGTGAATCTCTTCCTCGGACGGAAAGCAGAAAGCCAACCTCATGAAGTTGGCCCCGCGGCCGTCGGCGAAAAAAGCGCGCCCGGGAATGAAGGCGACCTTTTGCGAGATGGCATCGGCCAGCATCTCTGTCGTGTCAATGAATTCGGGGAGCTTCACCCAGAGAAAGAACCCGCCTTCCGGGCGCGTCCATTCCGCTTCATCGGGGAAGAACTCATCTAAGCTCTCTAACATCGCATCCCGCCGGCGCCTGTATGTCTGGACCAGCTGGGCGATGTAGTCCTCCAAGTCGTTCTGTTTAAAGAACTCGTCGACTATCCTTTGGGTGAACGTCGGTGAACATAGATCGGCGGCCTGCTTAGCAAAGATGATCTTCTCGAGAATCGGGTGCGGAGCCGCCAACCAACCGAGACGAATACCCGGAGAAAGTATCTTCGAGAATGTGCTCAAATAGACGACGTTCTCGTCGAGTTCTCGAAGTGACGGAAGATCGTCACCCTCGAACCGGAGGCGCCCGTATGGATTGTCTTCGATCAGAAGTAACTGATGCGCCTGCGAGAGCTCTATCACCCTATGCCGCCGCTCTAAGCTCATAGTGACGCCGGCCGGGTTGTGAAAGTTGGGCACGGTATATAGAAACTTGGGCTTGATCCCCTCGGCCGCGAGTTCTTCAAGGCGCAGCTCCAATTCCGAAACGACCAGCCCGTTCTCGGCGAGAGGGATACTCACTATCCGCGGCTCATAGCCGGCAAAAGCGCTGAGCGCGCCCAAGTAACTCGGAGCCTCCATGAGCACCACGTCACCCGGCTCGATAAAGACCTTGCCGAGGATATCAAGGCCCTGCTGAGAGCCGCCGGTGACGATAAAGTCCTCCCCATCGACCATGATGTTCTCTGTGGCCATCAGGGCGCGGATATGTTTCTTCAGCCCGACCTGACCCTCGGAGGAGCCGTACTGCAAAGCGGCGTTCCCGTGACTGAGCATTGTCTCGGTCGTCGCCTCGACTATCTTATTCATCTTGAAATCTTTGGTATAAGGATTGCCGCCGGCCAACGAGATGATGTCTTCTCGCTCGGTGACACTGAGCAGATCTCGAATGGCCGAGGACCTGAGCAGGGAAGCCCGATTGGCATACAGGTCAGTCCACTTGTCCAGCTGATATCTCGGCATACTATCCTTCCGGGGCACGAGGCGTTGTATAACGTGCAAACTACTTCTTTAGAGCTGGTTCGTCCACCTCATCGCCGGCACTCGACTCGGTCGCCCGGGTCTTGGCGGCTATCGCCTGGATCATGGCCTTCTCGGACTTCCGCTCGAGCGAGTTCCGAAAGCCGGATAAGATGAATTCCAAGATCATCACCCCAAGAAGGACCCCTGTCCCGGCAACGTCGAACCTACCGTCATACGGGGTATTGATGGGCTCCAGCATATTGAGCGGCGCCACCAGCGGATCGGTGAATAAGATGATTGCGTCATATCCGGGCGCGGATTGCAGGGTCCCAAAGAACAGATAGATGATGCGAACCAGCAAAACGACACCGACAACGATGGCCAAAAGCACAAAAACTCGTAGAACTGTGGCGAACCCGCCATAGACCTGATTCGACACATCCGGTTTTTGTTGATCCATTGTGGCCCCCTTTGCCGACCCCTAGAACTTCGCGGCGCGGCCGCGTACCGCATAGTTTATACCTTTTGGACAGGCAAGTGAAGGGAATTGGGATTTTCATAGCCTTGAGGGAAACATTGATATATAATCCGGCATTAAATTAGGGAATTGGGCACGAGCCCGGAAAATGTTGTGGGAGGAACGATGAAACCAAAGATCATCGCTGACGAATGTATTGGTGACGGTATCTGCGAGGAGATCAGTCCGGAGGTTTTCGAGCTGAGAGATGACGGTCTAGCTTATGTCATCAATGAAGACCCAGATGCTAGCCTGCAAGATAAGATCGACGAAGCGATCGAAGAGTGCCCGACTTCCGCGATCGTCATGGAAGAAAGTTAAAGCACTTAACTAGTTTATGTTTGATCGGAGCCCCCGAAGCCGGCTTACGCCCGAGGGGGCTCCTTATTATTGCCTGATTTTACGCGGCCACGTCCGCATCGCTGCCATAGCTTTCAAGAACAATAGCGTCCGTCGGACACTCGCTGACGGCCTCTTTGATCGTCGGCCATAAGCTCTCATCAGGTTCTTCATTGATGACATAAGCGAGACCGTCGTCGCGAAGCTCAAAGACTTCCGGGCTCAGGTCTTCGCAGATGCCGTCGCCGATGCACAAGTCTTGGTCCACTGTCGGTTTCATTTGATTCCACCCGCCTCTTTGCAAAGTTATCGCAAACTTATACCCGCCGGGCGCGGCTGGAAAACGAGAGCGTCAGGAGCTTTTCTTCGCCCGCTTTTTAGGGGTGATCAGCGCGGCCTTGAGGACATCGTCCATATGATCGACAAAGATGAATTTCAACTCGGAGCGCACCTTCTTCGGCACCAGCTCCAGGTCCTTTTCATTCTCAGAGGGCAGAATGATCTCTCGCAGGCCCGCACGGTGCGCAGCCAGCATCTTCTCTTTAACTCCGCCGACAGGGAGGACCCGCCCGCGAAGCGTGATCTCCCCGGTCATCCCGACTTCGCGATTGACCGGCGTCTTTGTCAATGCTGAGATAAGAGCGATGGCCATAGTGATACCGGCCGAAGGCCCATCTTTAGGTATAGCTCCACCCGGAACATGGATGTGAATGTCCCGCTTTTGATTGAAATCGGGCGGGATCCCGAGATCGTCAGCCCGCGAACGGATATAGCTGACGCCGGCTGTGGCTGACTCCTTCATGACATCGCCCAAACGACCTGTCAGCAATACATCGCCTTTGCCCTGCAGGACGGTGGCTTCAACGGACATCACATCGCCGCCGACCTCCGTCCAAGCCAAGCCGGTCGCCAAACCGACCTCGTCTTTCTCCTCGGCCATCCCGTAACTAAACTGCGCCGGCCCGAGAAATTCATGCATGTTTTTCGCATTCGCCTTGACGGACTCGGTCTTGCCCTCGACGATGCGGCGAGCCGTCTGACGGCAGATCGCCGCTATCTTACGCTCAAGGTTACGCACTCCGGCCTCGCGCGTATGCTCCCGAATGATGTTCTGCAGCCCATCGTCAGTGATCTTCAGATGCGTTTTTCCCAAGCCATGTTCTTTGGTCTGCTTGGGCACCAAGTAATTGCGAGCGATCTGCACCTTCTCTTCTTCGGTATAACCGGGGAAGTGAATGACTTCCATCCTGTCACGCAACGCCGGCGGTATCGGGTCTAGTAAATTGGCGGTCGTAATGAACATGATATTGGAAAGGTCGGCCGGGACCTCCAGATAATGGTCGCTGAACTCATTGTTCTGCTCAGGATCGAGCACCTCTAATAATGCTGATGTCGGATCGCCCCGAAAGTCGGCGCCGACCTTGTCGATCTCATCCATCATGAAAACAGGGTTCCGGGTACCGACCCGGACGATCTGCTGGATTATCCGGCCCGGCAAAGCGCCTACGTACGTCCGCCGATGTCCGCGGATCTCAGCCTCGTCGCGCATGCCTCCGAGCGACATCCGGATAAACTTGCGATCGAGCGACCGGGCGATTGATTTACCGATCGAGGTCTTGCCCGTACCCGGCGGTCCAGCAAAACAGAGAATGGGTCCGCGCATCTTCTCCGTCAAAGTGTGAACAGCCAAATATTCGAGGATGCGCTCCTTGACCTTTTCCAACCCATAGTGGTCCTCATCGAGAATCTTCTGGGCCGATTTCAAATCCAGTTTCTCTTCGGTCTCCATCTTCCATGGAACACCAACCAGCCAGTCCAGGTACGTACGGATGACGCTGGTCTCAGCGGCGGCCGCCGGCATCTTCTCCAGACGCCCCAGCTCCTTAAGGGCCTTCTCTTCGACTTCTTCGGGCATCTCGGCCTCTTGGATCTGAGTGCGGAGTTCATCGATCTCGACTTGCTGCTCGTCCAAGCCGCCTAGTTCTTTTTGAATGGCTTTCATCTGTTCTCTCAGAAAATACTCGCGCTGGGTCTTGGTCATCTGCTCCTTGACCCGGGATTGGATCCGGCTGCCGATTTCCAATATCTCAAGTTCTTTACTCATGAATGAGCCGACAAGCTCCAACCGGTCCTGCGATCCGACCGCTTCCAATATCCGCTGCTTCTCGTCAGCTCTCAGCTTGAGATGGAAGGCGATAAAATCGGCCAGGCGCCCCGGCTCATCGCTATTCATCGACGCCAAGAGGACCTCTTGCGGAATCGGCTTTCCTAGACGGGCCGTCTGTTCGAACTGAGAAACCAAGTTGCGCATAAGCGCCTCGGTCTCCAGTTGCGGGCCCTCTTCTTTCTCGACTACTTTGACTTTGACTTTAAAAAACGGCTCGGTGTGGATCACTTCCTCGACCTGAATGCGCACCACTCCCTCGACCAGAGCCTTGGCCGTGCCATCCGGTAATTTCAGTTCCTGCATCACCGTAGCGGCCGAACCGATCTCGTATAGGTCGCCGATCTGTGGCTCTTGGGTCTCCGCTTCCTTCTGCGCCACGAGCGCCACCACATGATCGGTCCGCATCGCTTCCTCGAGGGCCTTGATCGAACGGTCTCTGCCGACAAAAAGAGGCACGACCAAATTGGGAAAGATAATCAAATCGCGCAGAGGGATCAGCGGTATTTCATCAGGGACTTCGACAGTCTCCGGGTTATTCATGTCAGCCATTGTTGAATCTCCTAACTAGGCGCTTGAAGACACCGGCTATCGCCTGGTTGCGCGCTGGGAACATTAAGAAATCTACCCGTTTTGCGCTTAAGTTAAATGTCGGCAAGCGCTTTTCAGCTACTTTTGCCCTTGATTCTAGCATGAAGGTCAAACAACTTTTGACCCGCTCAATCGTCGCTCGTAAGGGCGGCAATTCTACTATAATATAAGAAGGATTTTACCCATCGGCGGAGGCGGCGCGATCAGAGCTTTTAAGATACTTATAGTCCTGGTTGTTTTGTTGTCGGCGACCCCGTTGTCCGCCGCCGCTTCCGACATCCCCGAACTCACACTCTCGTTCGATAAACCCTACTATGCGGATAGCGACGACATCACGATATCGGGGACGATCATTAATACTCAGGTCCGCTACGCCGGCGAAACTGTTGTGAAGCTATCAGTGAAGCCCGCTTTAGAGCGCGGCGCCCCACTCTTCCGGCGCCCCCGGATCGGCAAAAGCGCGGTCGTTGAGGAGATCTGGCGACGAGATCTGGCAGTTGGGCTGACAAAGGTCAATTTCGAAGGACGCTTGGAGGCTCTCGAGTTGACAGAGGGTGTCTACCCCGTCGATCTCTCCGTCGAGGCCAAGAAGGGGCTGATATTCAGCACGCGGTCATTCTTGACTGTTCTCGGTCCGGGCGCCCGGCGTCTCAAGGTCGGAGTAGTTTGGAGTTTTCACCCGGGAGAAGCCCGCGCGACCAACGGCATTTTCGTCGATGATCGAATCGCCGAACTGGTCAAGTCGGCGCCCGAGAGTCCGGGGTCGCTCCAACGGCACCTCAGATTACTGGAAGTGAACCCCTCGATGCGCCTAAGCATCGCTGCGGGACCGACGCTTCGCGACCAACTATCAGCGACGCAGCAAGGTTATTCCCTCCAAGGCCGTGAGCCGATCGAGGTTTCGAAAGAAAGCTCAGCGGCACAGGATGCCGGCGCGTGGTTGGCGCAGTTCGCCCAATTAACCGATATGGAGCAGATCGAGCCGATGGCCTCGCCGTACGGTGAAGCCTCCCTGGCGCGGCTGGCGGCCCTCGGCTGGGAGGAAGATGTTCGCGGCCAGATCGCTCTCGCTGCCAAACAAGGTAAGCCCGGAGGGGGTTTCTACCTCCCCGGGTTGGAAATAGATTCTTTCACAGCCAGACGACTTATCGAAGCGGGCTTCGAATATACTATCGCGTCACGCGGGACGGCACAGGCCACTCAAACACCGCAATCGCCCAAACGGTTCGACCATAACAAGGAGCGATTGACCGTCTTCTTTGCGGATCCGGAACTCTCCTCGTGGCTCAGTAGCGCTGCACAAGAGTCTGCCGGCAACGAACTCACGGCCATTCTCGCCCAGCGCTATTTGTCGGCTCAAGGCGAGAAAATGGTGGGCATGACTCCCCTGGTGGACGGGCCGCCCTCACCTGAACTGGCTGGACGAGTCTATGACGTGCTGACCAAGACGCCCTGGCTCGAGCCGGGCACGCTTTTTGGGCAGACCGCCAAGACCTCGGGGGCGGCGCGCATACCGCCGCCTGCAAAACTGAGGACCTCTGAAGATCCATATATACAGACCCTGTCCGAAGCGCGGGCCTTGTGGCTCGACTTCGCTTCTGCCATCCCGGCAAACAATCCCATCCAAACACGATTGAAGCGCTATTTATTCAGAGCCCAATCGGCAGACGCGCTGGTCGGCACGGATAACGATGGGCAATCCCTCGCTAAACAGTACGCAGAGGCTGTTACAAATACGATACACGCGGAACTGGCTAAAGTGAGGCTGGCCCCGCCGCGGGCGATCACTTTTTCAACGCGCAGAGGCAAGATCCCGGTGGCCATATATAATGGAACGGGCTACCCCATCAAAGCCCGCCTCGCTTTTGAAGGAAGAGACTTCACTTTTCCGGGCGAGGCCGAAAGCGAGGTCACCCTCAGACCGAAAGAGAACCTAGTATCATATGATGTGGGCGCGGGCTTTGCCGGTCTCCAGGTCTTGGACGTCAAGGTTGCAGTCGGTGACTTCGAGATCGCGAGCGAAGGGGTCGAGGTCACTATCAGCAGTGTGTTACGATACGTGGTGGTCGGCACAAGTATATTGCTCCTGCTTAGCCTGGGAGCTATCTTGATATTTAGAAGGCGCAAATCGTGAAATCTATCTTTGCCGGAGCGGCATTCAAATTGCTTATCGCCGCCGCTATTGCCATAGTGTTGGTCAATGATGTCGGCAGCCTGGTGTCGACCCGTTATCTCCTGGATGGGCGGGCCAAAGAAATCGGTGAACGCGCTGCCGAGTTTTACGATATCTCCCGCTCCCCGGCACGGGCCCCGGCGGAGGCCGAGGCACTGGCTCTTCGGACCGACTCGATCATCACGTCTTTCGAAATCGTCAACAAGAGCGTCGTGAAGTTCAATA
>JAUWIO010000202.1 GCA_030605305.1 Actinomycetes bacterium | reverse complement strand
TCGCTTTTTCCGAGCGGTACTCTTGGACGAACCCGATGATGGCATTTAGCACGACGAGGCCCAAGATGACCAGCGTGTCCTGGAGCTCCCCGATGAAGCCGGAGAGGACGGCGGCCGCCAACAGGACGCCGATCATAAAATCCTTGAATTGATCAAAGAGGATGGCGGCAGGGCCCTTGGTCACAGATTCGCCAAGTGAGTTCGGGCCTACGGTTTCAAGCCGGGCGGCCGCTTCGATATCGGACAGGCCGGTACGGGCTGTCTCCAGCTCTTTGAGAGCCAGCTCTTCGTCAAATGTATGCCAAGGCATTGAGGACTGCTTTTGCATCGGCCCGCCTCCGGGAATAATCAGGATGTAGTCTCGAATAAGCTTTTTATCGCCGACTCTTGCCATCGCTCAAACAAAGAGTTTAAGATAGAGCTAGTAGGAATGGCAACCGTTCCCAGGCTTACTTGCTGGAAGGCGGAGACAGAGGCCGCTGCCGGCGCACCCAAGGCTACACTTCAATTCGGGGCTCGGCTGCCCGTGTCCATGTTCATTCGCAGGCGAAGATATCTTCTGTTTGTGAAGTATCAAGGAGGTTTGACCAACGAGATGGTGCAAGAAAAGCTGACACTCAGTGTCATCAAGGCCGATGTCGGGGGCTTTGTTGGACATTCTGATGTCCACCCCGAGTTGCTGGCGAAGGCCGAGGAAGAGCTGGCGAAGGCCAAGTCGAGCGGCCTTATTATAGATTACTGCCGATCGAAGGTCGGAGACGATATTGCGTTGATAATGACGCACCGCAAAGGCACTGACAGCGCGGAGATCCACGAATTCGCCTGGGACACATTTGAGAAAGCCACAGAAGTGGCTAAGAAACTGAGTCAGTATGGCGCCGGTCAAGACCTCCTCTCTGATGGTTTTTCCGGCAATATCAAGGGCATGGGGCCCGGCGTTGCCGAGATGAGTTTCCTCGAGCGGCCCAGCGAGCCGGTCTTGATCTTCTTGGCCGATAAGACAGAGCCTGGCGCCTGGAACTATCCTCTATATAAGATGTTTTGCGATCCTTTCAACACCATCGGGCTGGTAATCGACCCGAAAATGAGTATGGGCTTTAAGCTCCGCGTTGACGATCTGGTCGAAAATAAGAAGGTCGTTTTTTCATGTCCCGAGGAGATCTACGACCTGCTCGTCTTTATCGGAGCCCCCTCGCGATTCGTCGTCAACGAGGTATATACAAAGGAGACCGGAGAGATCGCCGCCGCCTCCTCGACGCAAAAGCTCAACCTTATCGCCGGCCGGTATGTCGGCAAGGATGATCCGGTCTTGATCGTCCGCTGTCAGAGCGGCCTGCCGGCCGTCGGCGAAGTGCTCGAGCCGTTCTCGATGCCGCATATCGTCGCTGGATGGATGCGCGGTTCGAGTCACGGGCCGCTAATGCCGGTCAGCACCAAACAAGACACACCGGCGCGTTTTGATGGACCGCCGCGCGTTGTCAGTCTCGGTTTTCAAATCGCTGACGGCCATCTTATCGGGCCGCGGGACATGTTCGATGACCCGAGTTTCGACAACTCCCGTCAGCAGGCGCTCGACATGGCTGACTATTTGAGGCGCCACGGTCCATTCGAGCCGGCCAGATTGCCGCTGGAAGAGATGGAATACACGACGATGCCTCAGGTGATGGCGCGGTTGAAGGACCGCTTTGAGCCTGCCACCTGAGCTCCGGGTGTCGGGCCCGTCACGGGCCGGCAATGGAGGCGAGCTTGCGAAAGAAAGTTCGTGAAGATGCCCTGAGGGCGGTGGCGGCGGCGCTTTTAGCGACGCTCGCCTTCGAGGTACTCTATCTGGGGTTACTTAATGAGTGGCTCGGGCAGTTCTGGTTTTTCCGGTTTCACCTGCCCGTGATCGTCCCACTCTTCGGCGCGATCTCCGTCATCGCCGTTAATTTCTATGAATACCATGGGTTCGGGTCTCAGGATGGCATCATCCGGCACGGCGTTTTTAAGCCGTATGTCGCCCTTACGTTCGATGATGGTCCGAATCCGGAGTTTACTTCACGCATCCTGGATATCTTGGCGCAAAAAAATGTCCGCGCTACTTTTTTCATGGTCGGGCGGCATGTGCTGAAATATCCGTTGATCGCTAGAAGCGTCGTGGCCGAAGGGCACGAGATCGGTAACCACACTTTCTCACACCGTGATCTCATGACCGCTTCTAGAAAGACACTGCTAAAAGAAGTCCATGACGCCGACGATGCCATCAGCAGCACGCTGGGCATCAGGACCCGTCTCTTTCGTCCGCCGCGGGGGATGATATCGGCCGCCGGGCGCCGGGTCTTAGCCGAGAGCGGATATAAAATAGCCCTTTGGACGGTAAGTGCTCAGGATTGGCGCCGCGACGCGTCCAAGGTCGTGGTGAGGCGAATCGTGCGGCATGCGCGGCCCGGCGGGCTAATCCTCTTCCACGATAGCGGCGCCCTGCTGAGAAGCGAGGGCGGCTCCCGCGAATCAACGGTCGAGGCCTTGCCGCTGGTCATCGATGAGTTGCGCTCACGCGGGTATGAGTTTGTCGGCTTGTCGCAACTGATCGCCGATGTCGAGCACGCCGGCGAGCAGTCACTCCTGGAAGCGCCGGCGCACAGCGGGGCGGGCCAGGAAGCGTAATTGAAGATCGTCGTCGCCCCCGATAAATTCAAGGGCTCGCTGAGCGCCGTTGAGGTGGCGATGGCGATCGAAGCCGGCATTCGACGGGTAGATGTCGACGCCCAAGTCGAGCTCGTCCCGATGGCTGACGGAGG
>JAUWIO010000002.1 GCA_030605305.1 Actinomycetes bacterium | reverse complement strand
TCCTTGATTCTGTTTTTGGATGATCACCCGAATAGAGGAGTCTGCTTCAAGCTTGAGAATGTCGGCGGTGCCGTCCGTAGAGCCGTCATCGACTACGATGATCTCCTTGTCGATATCGCCGATATCGACTGCCCGTACTTGACGAAGGATCTCCTTGATCGTCGTCTTCTCATTGAAGACCGGTATCACTACGGTGAGCTTCATCGGTCTGGTGGTCTGTCCTTCTTTGGAAAACTCTGCCGCTCCCGCGGACTCAGGCAATACACCCGGTTCGTCAGTCATCCTTCAACTCCTCTTCCTGATCGGCCCGACGCCAGAGCCATACGGCCGCTGCACTCGTCAAACCAATCAAACCTAGCCAGAATAAAGTGAAAGGCGTATCGGCCTGAAACCTGGAGTATGCGGAATTGGCCACCATCCTGGCATTCATACGGATAAATGGGGTAAAGCGAAGATCTCGGCGCGCCGCCGGGACACCGTTGAGGATCGCGCGCCCTTTCGGATATCTGTCGATATGCGTGATAACGGCGGACACTGCGAGATCTTTGGAAAGGCTGGGGGCCCGAAGTTCGAGCAGATATCGCTGCCGTTGCGAATCGGGCAGGGGCTTGAACGACAGTTTGTATAGAGCAGCGTTTCGGATCTTCTTCGCCGGCAACCGCAAGGTCTGCACCCGGTTTTCTTCTTTCGGCTCAAACGAGCCGCTCGGTAGCTCGTAAAGTCGAAATTCGACATTCTTCCCTGTCAGACGCTTGAGCGCCTGCCTCCGCTCGACCAGCGACTCTTTACCTTTGAGTACCCGGGAAGGATTAAGCCAGATGTCTATCCGGTTCAAATTGCGGTCGGTCGAAAGGAATTCCTGAGCGATCCGGCGCTCGCCATAAAGGTCGAACTTGTTCTCGCCAAAGCTCCCTTGACCGACCAGCGGCACATCCACGCAGCCTGAAAGCGACATCAATGTGACCACGATGACAAGCGCTTTCAACCCGCGGAACACATCAAACGCCCCCTGCCTCAGCTGGCGTCGCTGCCGGCACTTCCGGGCGCGCCCGGCCGATAGTGGGGTTGAAAGCGCCGCCATACTTGCGCCATACCAGATACGCGATGGCCAGACAGCTAGCAGAGAAAAGGCTTCGTCCCAGGCCGACCAACTGATCGGCAGGATAGTACTGCCCGATCCATTCAGACGGCGAGACGATAGCCCAAAAGAAGGCGGGCGATATCGAGGCGATCAAATAACCGGCAAGGGAGCGGCCCCACTGAAAAGTATAGATCATCCAGGCGCTTATCTGGACACCGTGGAGCGGTAAGAGCTGCGGGACATCTATGTAAAAAGCGATGAACGGGATAAGCCACAGAAGGTAGTGAGGGTGGAAAAAACTGGTCGCAAAGAACATGAGCATGACATAAAAACAGAACCGCTTCAGGTTCTCAAAGCCGAGCCGCGGGTGAAGGTATAAAGACATGATGATCAGCGCGTAAAGAAAGACAAAGATATACAGGTTGTCCTGGCCGAAGAGAAAGAACTTCATCGCCAGAGGATATTCAAGATGCGGCATCCCGCCGTAGTTCTGCACCGTACCGAACTGCACGGAAGAGGTCCCGAGCGCCATCGAAGCGAAAAGCGGGAGTCCGCCGATGGCTGCCAAACGAAACCTGTCCTGCCACCGTTCTTTAAGGATGAAAGCGAAGGGCAAGACCAGGATGATCGGATAGACGCGAACGATCGCCGCTACACCGAGCGTGAGCAAGGCCAACTGCGGACGGTCTTTCTTGGCTAAGATCAGAGCGCTCAGTAAAAGCCAAACGATGATGATATCGAAGCGCCCGAATATATATGTCGAAAAGATCACGACGGGATTGAGCATCCAAAAAGCCGTCGTACGCGGGGCCTTGGCCGGCTCCACCAGGCTAAGCAATGCCCAAAGAGCTAAGAGTTCGAAGGCCAGATAAGGGACTTTTAGGAGAAATAAAGTACGAAAAACAGCTGGCGAATTAACAAAATTGAGCCACTCCGCGGCGCTGACAGTCGTTTCCTGCAATCCGCCCCAGAGGCTTTGGTAAGGGATCAGCGGCCGGGCCAACCATAGGAAGCCGGTGTGTAGGGCGTTGAGCAAATTGATATTTGGCCCTTCGGGACGCCCCGCTAAGATCAGATGGGCCCGCTGATAGATGGAGAGCAAATCGCTGTGGGTGGCGAGCGGCATGACGATGAAACGAATCAAGAGACCGACGGCCAACCACTTCTGAACCGCCGCCCGTCGGAACGGGTGTACTATTGTCGCTTCCGTCATCGCCGGCTACATATAGCCTAGGTCGGCCAAGCGTTTGGCAAGTTCGGCCTTTTCATCTTCACTGTAGACATCATCGGCGGCGAGAGGCTCAATATAGCCGAGCTCCTCGAGGCGCCGCACGACTTTGGCGGCGCTTTCTTGGGCTGACTCCTGATCTGTGTTGATCGTCAACTCGGGTGCTTGCGGCTCTTCATATGGATCGGAAACGCCTGTAAAGTTGGTGATCTCCCCCGCCAGCGCTTTCTTATAAAGACCTTTTGTGTCTCGCTCGACGCAGATATCAAGCGGGCAGTCGACGAAGACCTCGATGAAACTCCCGATAGTCTCGCGCGCCAGGTTTCTGCCGGCCCGATAAGGGGAGATGGCCGCGGCTATGGCAATGACGTCGTTTCTCGTCAATAATGCGCAAACGAACGCGATCCGCTCAATATTAGTGTCACGGTCTTCTTTGCTGAAACCTAAGCCCTTGCTTAGATGGTCACGAATGACGTCGCCGTCAAGGAGCTCGACTTTCGCGCCCCGACGCCGCAACTCTTCCTCAACCAATCCTGATATCGTTGATTTTCCGGCCCCTGAAAGACCGGTGAACCAGAGTGTGCAACCCGCCATTAACTCATCTCCGCTTCCCTTTTTACCGCTCATCATTGTATCGGTAACACCCTAAAGAGTAAACGTAAGCGGGGGGCGGCATATGCCGGGCGGCACAGCTTGTAGCCGGTATGAATCTGCAGTTAAACGCCTATAAATCGCTAAACTTGTACCAAAAAAAGCCGATAACATCCACAGATGTATCATTATAAACGAAGGGTGGGCAAGCAGATGGCAGCCGACAGAGACCTAAGCTTCAGAAGTATTTGGATAAGTATTTTTTCACTGGCGCTATTCGTGCTCATGCTCTCCCCGGCCACGGCCATGGCCAAGGTCATCATCACCAACCCGAATTCAAACCAGGTCTTTTCCGAGACGAATGACTTCGCCAGCCGGCGCTTTGCGGACCCCTGGGACATGTCTCAGTGGACAGACATGTCGAATAGCCAGTACTTCTCGAAGATCGATAATTTCAGATTCAAAGGCGGGGTGCTGAGCGGTAGAACAACCGGTCACGCCTATTTCCATCCACTCTTCCCCGGATTTCGCGATGGCTATCCTCTCGACCGCGACGGGGAGATCAACAAGATAGACACCTCAAAATATGACAGCGTCAGCTTTCGGATGTATTCGAGCAAGCGGACGATCGGCCAGGTACACTGGCTCTACAATACTATGTGGACCAAGTTCGGAGTGAACGCTTTTCGGATCGAAAAGGGCTGGCATACATATACGATAGATTTAGGTGCGGACGATGAATGGGTCGGAAAACCCATGGGTTTCAGATTTACGCCGGCCTATGAAGCAGGCGTCCACTTCAAGGTCGATTGGATGAGGCTGTATCAAAGCTCGAAGCGGCGCGTGTCGCTCGAATGGACCGACTCCAAGCCCGGCTCGAACGCCTGGATCTACCTCGATCGGGACAATGTCTACGGGAACAACGCGGTCGAAAAACTGACCTCGATGACGAGCGGCAGGAAAAACACTTATGTTTGGAACCCGTCCCCCTACAAACCGGGCGTCTACCATTTCTACATCAAGAAGGCGGGAGATCCGGCGGTCTATTCAAAGCGGGTCCTCATCAATCGTATTCCGCTGATCACGATCTTGAACCCGGACGATAAGGGCGGCAAAGATTACGCTAAGACCGAAACTGGCAACCCCTGGGACATGAACGGCCCCAATGACATCGAATTCAACGACTATCTGACCAACATCCGCTTTAACAACGGCATAATGTCCGCTAAAACGGTCATGAAGCCCGGCCAAAAGATCGGCGAAGGCTTCTTTCATCTGCGGGTGCCCAAGCCGATCGATACAAACAAGTATCACCGCCTGACCTTTCGCTATCGATATGACGGATACTTCGATTTTGGTCTGGGCACGATGGCCCGGGCTATCTGGGGCCCGGACTGGTGGGACCTGACCAGACACTCTACGAGCGACGCCGTCATCACCTACCCGCGGTGGAAGACCTACACGATGGACCTTAAAAAAATGCCGATCGTGGCCGGGAACCTCGGTTGGAACGGACTCGTCCGCGAGTTTCGCTTCGACCCGCTTGAGGTGTCAAAACCCTGGACGTTCCATGTCGACTACATCCGGCTCTCCGCCGACGACTGGGCAAACAGAGGGATGACGATCCAATGGAACGAAGGGCGCCTCACACCGCGCCCCACCAAGGTGGCCATCTACTATGATACGAATCGCACCGGTTACAACGGTAAGCTGATCGCCAAGGGTCTGATGTCTAAATCCGGAAAGAACTCGTACAAGTGGGACACGCGCCAGGTGCCTGAGGGTAAGTATTGGGTCCACTTCGCCGCCACCGACGGGATCAGCTCATCCAAGGTCTACGCAACGGGTCCGGTCGTGATGGAGCACTAGTCACTCGCCGCTGCGCGAGCGGTAGTGAGTGACGACCGGAAACGCCAGTAGTCCCAACATGAGCGCGAAGCTGGGGAAAAAAACAAAGAGCGCCCGGCGATACGAGTCCGGCTGATAAACGAAACGCACCCGGTGTTCGCCCTTCGAGATGACTACGCCGCGAAAGGCCACGTTGACCGGATAGATTCGAGTTTCTTTTCCGTCGACAAACGCCTTCCACCCGGGATAGTAGGCGTCGGACAGGACAAGCATCCCTTTTTCTTGAGCATCGGCGGATATCTCGTTGGCTTCCGGTGAATACTCGACGATCTTCGCCGGACTCAGTTGAGAGCGCCCCTCAAGACGCGGCCCGTCTTCGACGATAGCCGCTCGCCGGAAATCGACTTTTTCTTTCCTGAACCAGTCAACCGCGACATCTTCGTCCTTAACGGTGTGGGTTATGTGGGCGACGAACACCCGGGGCAGGGCCGAGCGGTTCTCGTAGATGACCGTGTCGGCGTCTTGATAAGCGACCGTCAACCCTTGCCGCTCCAAAAGAGCGCGCTCCGAATCGGCGGTCGATTGAATGAAATAAGCGACGCCCGATATATCGAAAAAGTCACTCCTGTACTTACGATAACTCATTCGACTATCTTGGCCCGCGACTACCCTTTGTAACTGCTCGAATCGCTTCACCTTAACGACCTCGTATCCGCGAATATCATATAGACCCTCGAGCACCGAGCTGTTGGGATAAAGAGACGTGCGGTTGTCGGCCGTCTCCCGATAACTCGTGACTCGATCGAACCCGGCGTTCTCCTTCAGCCAGGACAAAGCCGGAGTATTCGGCTTCACAAGGGCCGGATCGATTCCCCCGCGTAGCGGGATACCGTAACTAAGCAACTCGAAAGCGACCAAAGAAACGAGCAACCCCCGGGCTATCAGACCGGCTGAGCGCCGACTGCTCCCCGAAAGAGCGGCGATAAGAGCGGCGATCGCGACCAGCCCGGCCAAGAGCGTCAGCTCCCGCGTGATCATGTCGGGGCTCGGCACTTGATAGCCATGGTGAGCAGAGAAGCGGACGAATCCGAAGACAGCGGCGATCGAAGCTGCCAATAAGACCGCCGCCAGCAACAGGGCGGTCCGACGCTTGCGCCCGTCCGTCTCTCGAAAAATCGTGTCAACCCCCACCGCCGCCAGGACCGCCAGCGAAAACGATGCCAGATAGCGGATGCGGCCCATATTCGCAAAATTGAAGCCGGGCAGATAGTTGAGAAGAGCCAGGCCCGGCAGGGCCAAAGCCGCCCCCATGGAGATAATCGCTAAAAGCGTGAAGAAGACCATCGGTCCCCGGTGTCGGCGGTTAAAGAGGGCTATCAGCGCGAAAACGCCGGCCCCTACGCCCACATAAACCGAGTTTTCGTTGTAGTTACCCGCGGGCCGGAAATACGCCATCTCGGTATTGCCGAAGAGGTCGGGATATACCCATAGGCCGAGATTGAGAAAGGCATCTCTGAAGCCCATGAATCCATGAGGGTCAAGCCATGCCCCTGTGCGCAAGGCCTGCCAGACGCTCATCCCGCCTGTGAGGCTGCGCCCCCCTGAAGACAGAACACTCTGACGCACAAACTCTAAGGTCGGCCACAACTGGATCGAAGCCAGGCCCAGGCCCAGGAAACCGGCGATCGCGAGGCCGATTATCGGCCACTTGATATCGCGGCTCGCCCGGTATTGATCGACAAGCCGGAACAGGCTCCAAAGCGCGGTCGCGAATACGACGAAAAAGGCGATCTGGATGTGTCCCGCGTAAATGACAAAGGCCGCTCCGGCCGCCAACGATCCCACCCAGTGCGCCCGGCGGGTGGCGATGATCTTTTCGGCACATAGCAGGAGGAACGGTAGCCAGATAGCCGTACTTGAATGCGGCCAACCCAACCAGACCACCATGGGTCCGCAAAGCGCAAAGGCGGTCCCGCCGACCAGTGCGGCAATAACGCTCAGATCGAGAGAGCGCAGGAACGCGTAGGTAAAAAACCCCGCCAGCATGGTCGTCAGCCACCAAGAAAAAGTCGGCAACCATACCGCTTCCAAGTTCAGAGCATAGGCGGCCAGCTTGGTGAGCTCAAAGACGGACGACTGGTGATTGGCGATAAACGGCAGACCGGCCAGGGAGAAGGGGTTCCACAGCGGAATGTCCCAGTTCTGCACTCTTTCCAAGGCGTAGGCCGACCACGGAAAAAACTGAAAGGTGACATCAAAAAGGAGCGAGTTGTTCGGGTATTTATCGAGGATGGTCGTCGCCTGGGCGCCGAAAAGATTGTCGATCCTGTAGCTCGCTTGGACCGGGACCAGGCTGAGGCGGTTGAGTAACTGTCGCCACACCAGGGCCATGGCCAGGACCGCAAAATAAAGAGCTGAAGCCAGATACTCCCGAACCTTGCGGTTCATCTGGGGCTACCTCCTGAGTATACGGCGGGCTATCCCGCGAATAACGCGACGCAGACCGAGCCGGGCGTCAGCCCGGGCGCCGGGACCCGCGCTCCCCGGCTCCGGGATAGACCACGGAAGCTCGCCAATATCCAGAGACTCAAGCACCGCGCTCGGGCTCTCCACCCGGGAATCGCGCCGCGCTCTATCGGCAATGAACTCCAACTTACCGGCGTCCTCCGGCCGGCAGACCAAGCACTGGGTAAACAGGCTGGGAAGGACACCGGCCGCGGTCAACTCTTCCTCTTCGGCCAAGAGGTTCTGCAACACCGATGTGCGCTCCACCTGAGCCGGGAGCGACAGCCGTTCCCTGATCAACACATCAGACCAAAGCGGAAAGAGGAGACCCCCGCCGTAGTCGCGGCGGTCCAGGACGTGAAAGTATTCCTCGACAGACCGCATGATCTCCCCTGATCTGACCGCTTCCGAAGGATCCGTCTTCTCAAGCATCTGCTCGTCAACCGGGGTAAAGGCGCTGGTATGCCTATATTTTTCTGGAATAGAGCGTATCTTGGAATTTAATATATCCAGATGGCTCTTTTCGTACTGGAAGCGATTGGGACCGATGTATTCATTAAAGAACAGCACCCCGCCGGGCGCCAGACGAGCTCTTATTTCCTGAAGTACGTATTCCAAGCGTTCAGCATGGTGCAGCCCGCCAAAAATAATGATCAACGGGTACTGGCGGTCATCAGCCGGCATCGGTTCGGAGTTGAAATCATACTGGCGATAGACGATGCGATCGGCCATACCGTCGGCGGCCGCCAGATGGCCCGCACTCTGCAGCGAGTTTTGTGAGAAGTAGTACACATGGACCTGATAGGCGAGGCCTGTCACTAGCGCTTGGCGGTCGGCCGCCCCGGCTCCGCACGCCACACTGGCGACACAAGGCAACGGGGCCAGGTCTTGAAAAATATCCTCGGCAAGCCAACTGCGCGTCCTGCGATTGATGCCGCCGGCGATCTGAAGATTTACGTAGGAATTAAGGAGAGGGTGACTTGTCCAATATGGGTCCGGAGCGCCACCGACCCATTCATCGTGTTCGGTATCCCAGAACTCTTGTGTCCTGCTCTTGTCTTGCAGCTTCACTGGCTATCAATCTAACTTATGGGTGTTAAGCTGTCAATTCAACGAATTGCCTTGTAGACAGACGGGCAGACCTCGGCGATAATGACCCACAAGTCGATGACATCTTTACAGGCGAACCAGACCGAGCTGGAATTCATCAAGTGCGACCTCTGCGGCAGCGATGAGACGCAGTCAGTCAAGGAGATTGACGGCTGGCATATAGTCGGTTGCGACCGCTGTGGTTTCTGCTTTCTTAATCCTCGCCCTATTCAGGTAGAACAAGTCTATGAGGAAGTCGACGAATCGCGTTGGCAGCGCCGCGAGGCACAGGACAGCCGCCCCCGCGAACTATTCTTTGCCGGACAACTCAAGGCTATCGAGCAAGCCCTTGGCCTGATCGAAGGACATAGGCGCATACTAGACTTCGGCTGCGGCACAGGACAGTTCTTGGACGCCGCCCAAGCGCGCGGCTGGGAGACTCATGGGCTCGAACCCGACCCGCTGGCCGAGACGATCGAAGCCCGCGGCCATAAGGCATACATCGGTCAGTTGCAGGATGTCGAGATCGAAAAGAACTACTTTGACGCGGTCTTCTGTAGTGCCGTCTTCGAACATCTCCATAATCCGGCCGCTCAGCTTCGGTCGCTACTAAAAATAATCAAACCCGGCGGGGTCTTGCTTATAACCAGCGTACCCAGTTTCGGCTCGGCCACCATTAAGATGAACATCGCCAATTTCTATGCTAATTCCCCGCCCGGAGACGTCAATTTCTTCACACCCAAGTCTATGGCCAAAATGGTAGAGGCGAACGGCTTTGAAGTCTTGCGGGCAACAAGCTATGGTTTCGACTACAACAGCTTCCTTAAGCGCCGGCGTCCAGGCTTAGAAACAAAAGAAAATACACCCGAGGCCGCAAAAGCTACAGCGACCCAAGAAGCGAAACCGGCCGGCCGCGGGATAAGCGCCAAAGTCCCCACGGCGGTCCTGCGCCTCGGCGTCGGCCTATACCAACACATCGGTTTCTTCGGCCTGGGCAGCAAGATCTTTTTGATGGCCAGGAAGCCAAGCTGATACTCTCGCGGCCCATAAAAGTGCTGAGACCGCTCGCTGAGCGACCCAAAATCGGCGCCGCGCTCATATTATTGGCCACCGCTTTGGCGATCACCAGCCACTCATTCAACCTCGGCGTGACCGGCATGTGGAAATGGCCCGCTGCCGGCTTGATCGCGGCGGCCGGCGCGGCGGGCGCCTTTGGAACTATGAGCGAAGGGGCGAGCGGCAGGCGGGCTTTTTTCTGGCCTCTGACGATCAGTCTCGCTGCGGCCGCCGGCGCTTTCGGGCTCAAACAGTTGCTGCTCGATACCGCCCGGATCGACCAAAACCCTGAGGTCGGTGCGGTCTATACCTCGGCTATGAACGACGTCCCGCTGCTGGCCTGGTCGATCCTTATCGGGGTCTTGTGGGTCTGGAGTCTCTCCGATTCGACAAGCAAAGATGACGCGACCGCTCCTTGGTTCGGGTTTTGGGAGGGGCGCCCCGAGCGGATATGGGCGACCTTGACCGCCATGACCTTGGGGGCGGCGCTCATCCGTTTTTGGAAAGTCGGCCACCTGGGCCTATGGTCTGATGAGGGGATCGTCTTCATCGCCGCGAACAACATCTTGAAGACGGGCGTACCCTACCTGGAGACCGGGCTGCTGTACTTAAGAGACCTGCCCCATCTTTACGCTACGGCGGCCTCGCTCTACCTCTTCAAGGATGTCGAGTTTGCCCTGCGGTTACCGAGTGTCTTGGCGGGGATCGCGTTGGTGCCGATCACTTACCTATTAGCGCTTCGCCTCTTCAATCAAAAAAGCGTGGCGCTCTTAGCTGCCGGCCTGGTCGCTTTCCACCCCTGGATATTCGAATACTCCCGCTTCGCGCGCTCATATATGCTGATGCTGCTCTGGCTCTACCTGGCCGCGCTATTCTTTCAAACAGCCAAGATCTCGGTTTGGGCCAAGATCGGCCTGTTCGTCACCGGCTTTCTGGCGGCCACCACCCATCAAGTCGGACAGATCGTCCTGGTCTTCGCATTCGTGGCCTTACTGGACAAAGAGTGGCGCGAAAAACCGCTGAGTTTCTGGCCGTTCCTGGGCGCCCTGCTCGGCATCGTCGCCTTTAAGGTCATCTTCTCGTACGGCTACTATTTCTACCAAGACGCAACCGTTGAGATGACGGTCGGAGAAGCCGTTGCCAGACGAGTGCCCTTCGGCCTCCCCCGATTCGACAATATATTAGTTTTCATGCGGGTCGTGCCGTTCTTTCTGCTCATCTCGGCCGTAGCCGCCCTGGCCAAAGACCGCTGGTTGGGCTATAAAAACCGGTCTTTGCTCTACTACAACGCCTGGTTCTTCATCGTCATGGCTTCGTTGATCTTGAGCAAGAAGTACATCTCGCTCAATCGGGGGATACTCTTCTTCTTCCCGCTCTTGGCTCTCGGCACAGCGTTTGGCCTGCTATGGGCAGCACGCCTGGTCCGTTCGCGCCCGGTAAGGATTGGGATAGGCGCTTCGCTGGCAGTACTGTTATTGGCCTACGGCGCCTACGATCTGCGGGTGGCGACCATTCGGAACTACGGCTCGCTGATCAACCCCAATCTGGCCCCATTCGATGGCTTCACCTTCTATCAAGACAACAAAAGCCCCATCAAGTATGTCACCGGGCGCTGGCGCGAGGGCGATCAGATAATCATGCTCGGCAACGCCAACTTCTGGTTCGCCTACAGCGACCTCGAACCGGACTGGCGCGTCTACACCGGCAATTCGATCACCTACAAAAAACGAAATATCTTTTCCAACACCCCCGAGATCGACAACCTGGGCGATCTCGACCAAGCCCTGCGCGGTCATCGGACGTGGGTCGTGACTTCCTACTCGATCCAATGGCTGCCGAGGATCGCCCACATAGACCCGGCTATCGGTGAATACATCGATAACTATAGCGGCCAAAAAGTCTACATGAGCAAAGACCAAACGGCGAAGGTATACTTGATCGATCGCAGATCGAAGAAAAGAGACTAGCTCTCGGCGCTCTCTGAGACCAACTCCGGTTCCGAAGGTCCTCCCCGGCGCCCGGTGCCGGTGACGAGCTTGATGACTTCCGCCAGCTCGGCTCGAGACACTATCCCGAAGGCGAAGATCAGCCCCAGGTAGACAGCCGCCCCCGCGATCAGTCCGACCACAAGCTCTGCGCGCCAGCTCAAGGCCAACGTGGCCGCGCCTGCGGCGGCCAGGGACGCCCCTACTATCGGGGCCAGACCGCCCGCCAGGCGGCGGCTCGACAAGCCGATCCGTTGGGCCAGCAATCTCAGATTATTCAAAACGAATGGACCGTGCGTCAAAACTGTCGATAGCGCCGCACCCAGCGCTCCGTATCGCGGTATGAGCACCAGGTTCAGGCCGATATTGAAGACGATCGAGATCATCATCCAGCGGGCCCGCCGCGGGGCCTCGCCTAGATAGTCCAATATGGCTGTGATAACGACCCCGAAGCTGATCGAGATCAAGAAGAGCGACATGACCCGCAACGGCAAAGCGGCGCCGCCGAAACCAGGGCCCCAGACCCGGACCAGATAAGGCGCCGTCACCGCTACCGCCGCCGCTATCGGGATAAAAACAGCGCCCACATACCGCAAAAGACGGTTGACGAATTCCGCCGCCTCTTCGCGGGCATCGCGCACCATGCGAACGATCAGCGGCGCGGCCGCCTGACCGAAAGGCACAGCGAAAAGCGGCGCCGCCCGGGCGATACTCTTGGCCGCGGCATAAAGACCGGTCTCGGCAAACCCGGAAAAGTATCCCAGCATCAGCGTATCTAATTCCGTATAGACGATAAATCCGGCCGACGTCAGCATCAGCGGCACATTGTAAAGATATAAGTCTTTCCATTGAGCGATCCGGGCGGTCGGTCTCGACCAGCCGACCCGCCGCAGGAGAAAGAGGCCGGTGGCGGCCGCCAAGAAAAGGGCGACTGTAAAGCCCGCGAACGCTCCGGTGACCCCATATCCGGCCCAGGCCAGACCGACGACGAGAATCAGCTTGCCGGCGTATTCGATCGTAGTGACCAGCGTAAGATAGTGGAAACGTTGCAGTCCTTGGAAAGCGGCTTTGGCGAACTCGTTTATGGCAAAAAAAGCGACCGCTAGAGCAACGACTCGAAGAAGCGGCGCCAGGTCTTGGCCCGACCCGGCCCGGCGGCTAATAAAAGAGCCGACCGGCCCGGCCGCCAAGAAAAAAGCGGTGCCGACAGCCAGGGCCAACAGGATCTGCAACGACAGGCCGGCGGCGAGAATACTCCCGCGGGCTCCATCTTCCGCTTCGGACGCCGCCAGCCGACGACCCGTCGCGTACCCCAGGCCGCCGCCCGACAGCAGGCGTAAGAAAATCAGAGCGGATACGGCTATGGCGAACTGCCCATAGACCTGCACGCCTAGGAACCTGGGCAACAAGATAAGAAAGGGGATGGATATCCCGGCCGAGACCACCTTGGCCAGCATCGCCCAGCGGGTATTGGCCGCGAATTTACGTGCTTGGTTCATATTAGAAGTCGAAGACATCGTCGCGCCGGACGCCATCCATAGAGTCCGATCCATCCAGCCCGAACAGACCTAGAGTATTCGGAGCGATATCCTCTAAAGAGAGGTCCTCGTATACCCCCGGGCGCACCCCGGGCCCGACTCCGAGAAACAACCCTTCACGATGGTGGATACCTCTAGAGCCGCCGTCCGACCAGCTGATCGGCTTGCCCCCAAGAACAGCGTCTTTCGCTTCGAGGCTCGACGCCGCAAAGTCGAGGACTATATCGGGGATACCTTTTATATACGGCCCGTCAAAGACCTCCTCGCGGCGAAAGGCGGCCACTGAGCCAGCCCCATTTTCCTGACTGACTTTGGCGATCTCGCTCAGTATGCCGTCCCTCACCTTTTCGTAATCTTGCGGCTCGACGATTCCCTCCGGCTCCCTGCCTTTGAGGTTGATTGAAATACCCTGCTGGGCCAGGGGCGAAGCGTAAGCTTGAGTCTGCTCCCAATCGATCGCTTCCTTGGTCATATCGATAGTCTGGCGGATCATTTTATTAGGCACGAATTTCTTGATACCGGCGAGATTGAAGCGGCGGATGACACCTCTCATCAGACCGGCCGCCCCGGCCGACGCGCTCCCGGCCTTCTTGAAACGACGCGCCCCGATGCCGGCCAAGAAATCGTTGGTAAAAAACCCGCCCCGCTCGACCGAAAAACCATGGTCGCTCAGGAAAATCATATCGGTCCCCTCAGGGGCCGCCGCCAAAAGCCGGCCGAGCGCCCGATCGAGCTTGGCATATGAGTCCCAGATCCGCCCCCTGGCCTTGGCGGCTTTGGCGCTGTCGTAGGCCGTGCTTTTTGGGTGTATCAGTTGAGAGTAAGCATGTTGAATGCGGTCCGGCAAGACAAAGACCTTGAATAGGAAGTCGGGATCTTGCTCTTTGAGCAGATCCAGGGTAAGCGCCACCCGATGCTCCATGGCCGCCTCCAGCTCATCGAGGAGCGCCAGGGAACGGCTCTTGTCGATACTCGAAGTGACGTCAAGACGATAATCCGGGCGCTCTTTGAGGATCCGATCCTTCAGCTGTGGCGGATAAGTAAATTCACTCTCGGTCGAAGGGGTCATCATCCCCGTCACCATCGATCCGTTGAGAGGGTCGGGAGGATATGTCAGCGGGACGTTAACGACCAGGCTCTTCAGGCCGCCCCGCCCCAACCGCGTCCACAGCTTGTCGCCCTGAAGCGTCCGGGAACTAAGGAATTCCGGCGCCTGCCCCGGCATCTGACGGACGAAACCGAAGATACCGTGCCGGCCCGCATTATTGCCTGTGATGACGCTGCCCCACGCTTGCGGCGTGAACGGCACGATCGTCGATCTGAGGATACCGGAGGCCCCGGTATCCATCACTTTTTTTAGCACCGGCATCTTGCCGGCGGCGAAGATCGGCTCGAGGATATCGAATGACGCCCCGTCGAGTCCGATCAACCATACTCTCTTCTTCATCTCTCGTTATCTCTTTTTTGTGACTGCATCCATAGCTCTCGTTTTTACCCTATCAACTGGTGATAAATGTCTTCGTAAGCATCGACAGCCGCCGCGCGCGTATAGCCGGCAGCCGCTTCCCGGCCCAGAGCGCCTATCTCGGCGGCCACCCCGGGATCACTCAGGCGCAAAAGCGCCGCCGTCAGGGTCCGCGGCTCGGCGGGATCGATAAAAAGACCGCTTCGGGCGCCGATTATATCAGTAAAAGGGGGCCGATCCGGCGCGAACACCGGGACACCTAAAGCCATGGCCTCCAGGGCCGCCAAACAAAACGCTTCGACTCTCGATGTCACCAAGACAGCCAGC
>JAUWIO010000214.1 GCA_030605305.1 Actinomycetes bacterium | reverse complement strand
GTCCTTTTTTGTGAGCCATGTCCTCGCCTCCTAGTCGTCTTTATTAGTATCCGCTTTTTTCTCAGCGGCGGGTTTCTTTTCCGTCTTCGGTTTGGTCTCGGCTTTTTCCTTGGTCGGCGCTGCTTTCGTCGCCACTGCCTTCTTCTCCGGCGCCTTTTTCTCAGGTGCCTTCTTCGCGGGCTCCGCTACTGTCTCGGCTACGGCTTTGACCGCCTCGCTCTTGGCTTCAGCGACCTTCGCGGGAGGTGCTTCCTTTTTCGAGGCTGACGCCTTCTTCGCTGCCTGCTTGCCTTTTTCGATCATCAAGATCTTCACTCGCGATTTGGCTTGTCGGTGACCGTGCGTCCTCCGATAGCCCTTCTTCGGCTTATACTTGAAGACCAGGACTTTTTTATCGTCGAAATGCTCTATGAGCTCGGCCGCTATAGAGTACTGCGATAACTCTTCATCAGTGACTACGGTTTGACCCTCGTCGCTGATAAGCAGGTGTTTCTCAAAAACGAAAGGTTGCCCCACTTCGCCCTTGACCCTGTCACAAACTAATTCATCTCCGGCGGCGACTCTGTATTGCTTGCCGCCTTGTCTGACTATTGCGTACATAGCACCTCTTGCTCAGTCAACATGACACTGTAATCTAACATAGCGATATTTGAGCGTCAAACCTTCATACCCTGTCCGTGGAGGAATTTTTCCACCTGGGCCGCAGAACCCTCTTTTACCACCGACGCTTCGCCTCTTTCCATGCCTGACGCCGCTTGTATGCGTATCCTTTTTTGCGTAAGCGCCATCAGTTTATCCAGCAACGCTTCTCGTTCCAGCCACTCGCACACATCGGGTGAGACCTTAAAAACGAAGGAATTGGCGGCGCGGGTGGTCGCGGCGTGCTTCATCTTTCGATACGCTTCGATAGCGGCACGTTTCGTAGATATGACCTTACCCGAACCGCAGACCGAGCATGACTCGTAGAAGTGCATCTTGACGCCCTCGGACAGGCTCTTCCGGGTCATCTCGACGAGCCCCAGGCGAGATAATTCGATGACCCGGCTTTTCGTCCGATCTTGCTCCAGCGCCCGATTGAAAGCATCAAAAAGCGCCTCTCGGTGGGCCGGCTCCTGCATGTCGATGAAGTCGATGACGATTATCCCGCCAATATCTCGCAGACGTAATTGCCGGGCGATCTCATCGGCGGCCTCTAGGTTCGTCTTATAGATCGTCTGCTCAAGATTGCGCCCGCCCGTGTACTTAGCGGTATTCACATCGATCGCGAACAACGCTTCCGTCTTATCTATGGCTATGTATCCGCCAGACCGCAACCAGACGCGCCGCTTCAGCGCCATTTCCAGCTGCGACTCGACATTGTGCTTGTTAAACAAGGGCAACTTGCCGCGGTATAGCCGGATGCGCTCCGCGAGCTGGGGGGACATCTTCTTCGTCATCGACTGGAGTTCCTTCATGGTCTCTTCGTCATCGACGATGACCTGCCCATAGTCCGGTCCGAAGATATCCCGGACTACCCGTCCGGACAGATCGAGATCGGCGTGGATCAGATCTCGCGGCTCGGCCGCCGCTGCCTTCTTTTGGATCTTTTCCCAGAGGTCGCTCAGGAACCGCACGTCATCGGCTACCTCATCACGAGTAGCTCCGACCGCCGCTGTCCTGATGATGATGCCCATCTCTTGGGGGCAGACGTCCTCGGCGATAGCCTGCAGCCGTTCGCGCTCCTCTCCCTCGATACGCTTAGAAACTCCGGCAAAGTCAGAGTAGGGCATGAAAACTGATTTCCGGCCGGCCAAGGCCAGGTGCGTGGTCAACCGCGCGCCTTTATTCCCGACCGGCTCCTTTTGGACCTGAACTAATACGTCCTGCCCCGGGCGGAGCAATTTTTCAATCTCATGAGGCGGAGACTCACGCTCGGAGACTTCATCGACACCCTCGTTTACATAGAGAAACGCGTTTCTCTCAAGGCCGATATCGACGAACGACGCTTCCATCCCCGGAAGGATATCCTTAACGCGCCCCATATAAATGTTCCCTGCAGTCCGCCTCGAGCCGGCTGCTTCGATATAGAATTCAACGAGCTGCCGGTCCTCAAGTATCGCCACCCTGGTCTCAAAGTCATCGACCGACACCAAGATCTCTTTGTGTTTCGCCAATCAAAACTCCTTGTTGGCCAAGCCATGCACCCATTCTATCGGGTCGAGAAGCCGGCCGTTTACATTTACCCACAGTCCCAGACGGTCAACGCGCGCGCCGCGCCAAGGCACCCTGATATCGGCTCGCTGGTAGGAAATGGCAGCCAGAGGCTTAAAGCGGATAGGCACCCGCACGGTTACCGAAACCGTATGGTCGCCCACCTTTTTATCGGTAATCTCCGCTTCCGTCAAGGCCTCTTCGAGACGGTCCTGCGAATCTAAAGGTACCATAAAACGGTAATCCGCCGTGGTCACGAGGGCCGCCAGAGACTTCACTTTTACACCTTCCGGCAAGGTCGTGCCCGCCCGGATCTCTAGACCGCGTGGCGCAGCCTGGTTGAGAGCGGCGATCACTGAGTCGATTTCGAGTTCCTCGGTCAGAGCCACATCCATATATTCCGCCTGCCCGCCAATGCCAAGAGCGAGTGCCGGCCCGAAGGCTATCTTGGGGTGCGGCGAGAAACCTTCGCTGTATCGCAGCGGCAGCCCTGTG
>JAUWIO010000075.1 GCA_030605305.1 Actinomycetes bacterium | reverse complement strand
TGTGTTCGTTGTATGGGGCGTGCAGGGTGATGATGTCCGATTCTTCCAAGAGAGTATCGAAGTCCGCGTATTCGAACCCGACGACTTCCGCCAAGAACTCATTAGGCCTGACGTCGAAAGCCAGCACCCGCATCCCGAAACCCTTGGCCATCTTCATGACATGAAAACCGATATGCCCGGCCCCGACGACTCCCAATGTCTTGCCCTTGAGATCGACACCGCGGAGCCCCGCGAGCGAGAAGTCGCTGCGCATCGTGCGCACATGCGCTTTGTGGATATTTCGCGACAACACCAATATCAGCGCGAAAGTGTGTTCGGCTACCGTATATTCACCATAGGCAGGAACATTGGCGACCACAATACCCCGGCGGTCACATTCGGCCAGGTCGATATGGTCAGAGCCAGTGGACCGCGTAGCGATCAGCGAAACAGACTCCAGGCGGTCGATGACCGGCTTTGTCACTTTGGACCTTATAAAAACGGATATGACATCGAGATCGGCCGCTTCAGCCACATGCTGGTTGAGCGGTCCGGCAAAGAACCGGACATCACCAAATGCTTTCAAACGCTCGGCTATTTCTTCTTTATCATTCTCGGCCTCAAAAAACCCTATCTTCAGTCTGTGCATGGTCTACGTTATCCCCGCGGTCGCGACCAGTGAAACTAGCGTTGCCGTTGATATATACTTCGCTCATGAGCACCCGGGAATCTCATCTGACGACTAGAGAACAAACAGAGCTGAGGGAAGTGGACATCTTCTCCAAGCGAGCTGTCCGGGCTGCTCAAAGCAAGGGGAGGCAACGCGATATCCTTCCCTGCCCGGTTCGGACCTGCTTTCAGCGCGACCGCGACCGGATACTTCACACCAGAGCTTTTCGACGCTTGGCCCATAAAACACAGGTCTTCCTGGCGCCCCAAGGCGACCATTACCGCACGCGTCTGACACACACGCTCGAGGTCAGCCAAATCTCCCGGACTATCGCTCGGGCGTTGGGGCTCAATGAGGATCTGACCGAAGCTATCGACCTCGGCCACGACCTCGGCCACACCCCCTTTGGTCATGTCGGCGAAAACGCCCTGGAGGCGAGCGGCAAGCTCACCAGACCCTTTCGCCACCACGAACAGAGCCTGCGCATCGTCGACATCCTTGAATACGGCGGTCGCGGACTCAATCTGACCTGGGAAGTCCGTGCCGGCATCCTCCACCACACCGGCCCCGCGCTCCCGGCGACCCTGGAAGGGCGGATCGTCCGCGTCGCCGACCGGATCGCCTACATCAATCACGACATCGACGACGCGGTCCGGGGTGGGATAATCACGGAAGAAGAGCTCCCGGCCGACCCGGTGGCTTTTTTTGGCCGGGGACAGAGTTCGCGGATCAGCCGGATGGTCAATGACTTGGTGCGAACGAGTCTTGAGACCCCGGACATCCGCTTGAGCGATGAAGGATGGCGCCACATGAACGTGTTGCGGCAGTTTCTCTTCGATCACGTCTATACCAATTCAGTCGCAAAAAGCGAGGATGCCAAGCAGACACGGGTCATACGCTCGCTCTTCGACTACTATTGCGCTAATCCGGCTCAGATGCCCGAAGAGTTCATACCGGGCCCAGGTGACGATTTGACCATGAAGGTGGTCGATTACGTGGCCGGTATGACCGACCGCTTCGCGATCAAGACATACGAGGGCCTTTTTGTCCCCAAAGTCTGGGACGCGCCGGCCGACTGACGCCCTCTCGTACCGGTATAGTACCCTCGGTAACCTGCCTTGCTTACCCTATACGCTTTACATATAATGACAAGGTTGTTTTCAAGGATCGAAGGGAGAATGAGTAAGTGGCAGAAGTAGCACCCATCTTGGGGCCGGTGGCAGGTATTCTGGCTCTCCTGTATGCCGCGTTCTTGGCCATGCAGGTCATGAAGGAGGACCGGGGCAACGAGAAGATGCGCGAGATCTCGGACGCCATTCAAGAAGGAGCGATGGCGTTTCTATCGCGCGAGTACCGCACGCTGCTCTATTTCGTGATCGGTATGTCAATTCTAATCGGCGTCGGTGTCAGCCCGTGGACCGCCGTCACATTTGTATTCGGGGCAGCACTATCGGCGCTGGCAGGCTTTGTGGGTTTACGCATCGCCACAGCAGCCAATTCTAGAACCACACAGGCGGCGACGAAAGGTGTTTCCGGCGCATTGATGGTGGCTTTTAGGGGCGGCACGGTCATGGGCATGTCGGTCGTCGGCCTGGCGCTGACTGGCCTCAGTATCTTTTATTTGATCTTCCGCAACTACGCCGACCCGTTCGAGATCATCAACGGGTTTGCCTTGGGCGCCAGCTCGATAGCGCTCTTTGCCCGCGTTGGCGGCGGCATCTACACCAAAGCAGCCGATATCGGCGCCGACCTCGTCGGTAAAGTCGAAGCCGGTATCCCTGAGGACGACCCGCGTAACCCGGCCGTCATCGCCGATAATGTCGGTGATAATGTCGGCGACGTCGCCGGCATGGGTGCCGACCTGTTCGAGTCATATATCGGGTCTATTATCGCCCCGATGATCCTCGGCGGGGTCCTCTTCACGACGCTCGGGCTCGGTGTCGAGGGAGCGGTTCTTCCGCTGGCGCTGGCAGCTTTTGGGATCGTGGCTTCGATGATCGGCTCGTTGTTTGTCAGGGCAGCCGACGACAATGCGAATCTGCATATGGCGCTCAACAAAGGTACATACGCGGCGGGGATCATCATGATCATCGGCGCTTTTGGTATCGTCAATGTCATGCTCGGGAGCGAACACATCCTGTTTGCAGTATCTATTCTGGCCGGTGTAGTCGCCGGTGCCACGATCGGTTTTATCACGGAAGTCTATACGTCCGACCATTACCGTTCCGTTAAGAACATCGCCAAAGCCTCGGAAACGGGTCCGGCGACGAATATTCTCGAAGGTATATCGATCGGGATGAAGAGCACTGCTTGGCCGGTCATCGTTATCGGTCTGGCCATCTTCGGCTCCTACTCGGCCGGCGAAGCCGCGATCGCGGGCGGCGGTATTTACGGAATCGCGCTGGCGGCTCTCGGCATGCTCTCTACTACCGGCATTGTCGTCGGGGTCGATGCTTACGGGCCGATAGCCGATAACGCCGGCGGTATCTCCGAGATGGCCGGCTTAGGTCCCGACGTAAGAAAGATAACCGACAAGCTCGATTCGGTCGGTAACACCACGGCCGCTATTGCCAAGGGCTTTGCGGTCGGTTCCGCTGCCCTGACGTCTCTTGCGCTCTTCAAGGCCTACTCTCAAGCGGTCATGGGCGGCGGCGGCGAACTATTGGTGATCGATATCAATGATGTCCGGGTCATCGTCGGGCTCTTTGTCGGCGCCATGTACCCATTCCTTTTCTCCTCTTTAGCCATCAGCGCGGTCAGCCGCGCGGCCGGCGCCATGATAGAGGAAGTCCGACGCCAATTCCGCGAGATCACCGGCCTGATGGAAGGCACAGCCAAAGCCGACTACAAGAAGTGCGTCGATATCTCGACAGCTTCGGCGCTAAAAGAGATGGTGGCTCCAGGACTGATGACGATCCTCACGCCTATACTCTTTGGTCTGTTTCTTGGCCCGGAAGCGCTCGGCGGTCTCTTGGCCGGGGTCTTGGCCACCGGTTTTCTAATGGCTATCTTCATGGCCAACGCCGGCGGCGCCTGGGACAACGCCAAGAAGTACATCGAGGGCGGCGCCCACGGCGGCAAGGGGACGGATGTGCACGCGGCAGCCGTCACCGGAGACACGGTCGGCGATCCCTTCAAGGACACTGCCGGCCCGTCCATGAACATCTTGATCAAGGGCATGACGATCGTGTCTTTGGTTTTCGCCCCGCTCTTTGTGAAAGTGGGAACGATCATTCCGCTGTAGAGCGATCAAGTACATTCAAGGGCGGGTCTGCGGACCCGCCCTTTTCTTTTCCCCGACTATGCCGTTTCCCGGCCGCCAGTTATAATTCAAGCTATGCAAACTAATACTGCGGACCGAAATGACATGCCGCTCATCGCGGCCCAACTCAAACGGCGCCTGTCCGTCAAAGCGGCAGTCGAGAGGCGCTGCCCGAGCGGCTATCCGCTTGTTATAAAAAATACCGGGAGCTCCGATGTCGGCACACCCTTCCCTACCCTCTATTGGTTGACTTGCCCCCAGGGGCGTGTCCGGATAGCCCGCCTGGAAGCAGCGGGGCTCATAGCCGAGCTGCAAGAGAGACTGGACGCCGATGAAGTCTGGCGCCAAAGGCTATTGCTCAGCGATAAAGCGTACCGTGCCGAGCGCGGCGACGCCGATATCCTGGGAGGCATCGCCGGCTGCCGAGAAAACCACAAGGTCAAGTGCCTGCACGCCCACACGGCCGACTGGCTCGCTCGCGGCCTCAACCCTATCGGTGAATGCGTGATAGGAATGGCCCCGATACCTGACGACTGCGATCAGTGCGCGGCGCTGTGAAGGTAGCCGTGATCGATATGGGGACGAACTCCACCCGTCTATATATAGCCCAAAGCGACGTCTATGCAGCCGCCAGCCCGGTGCTGCGCGAAACGAACATCACTGGCTTAGGCAAAGACGCCGGAGCGAACGGGGAGATCCAACCTCAGGCAATTGAGCGCCTGGCCGTAGTCCTTGAAGAATACGCGAAAACCATCGCTGAACACGATGTAGCTATGACCCGCGTAGCGGCCACGGCGGCCATGCGTGAGGCGCACAATGCCGATGTCGTCCTCGACCGGGTGGAGGCTATTCTAGGTGTGAGACCAAAGGTCATCCCCGGTGAGATGGAGGCGACGCTCACATTTATCGGCGTCCTTTCCGATCCTCTCATCGCCAACATGGGGCTCGAGTACCAGATATTCGATATCGGCGGCGGCAGCACCGAGATCATGCAGGGTTTCGACCGCCCGCGTATCTTAAAAAGTCTCCCTTTGGGATGCGTCAAAGTACGGGACGTCTTCCTGGTCGCCGACCCGCCGACCAAAGACCAGATCCGCTCTGCCGGGGACCATGTGCTCGAGGTGCTGGAGCGTGAGTTCACCCCGCAAGTGCGCCCCCATACGGTCGCTTTGGCGGTCGCGGGCACGGCCACAACGCTGGCCGCTATCGAGATGGGGCTGGAACCATACGATCCGGACCAGATCCATCGTTTCCGACTCCCCATTGAAGTGGTCAACGAACGCCTTGAAAGCCTGGCGGCGTTGCCCTTAGTTGAGCGGCAAAAAGTCGTCGGCCTGGAAACGAAGCGGGCCGACACTATTGTCGCCGGGGCGATCATCCTCTCGACCATAATGCAGTTTTTCGGCCACCGCGAAGTGCTCATCAGCGAGCGCGATATCCTCGACGGTCTGGCGATAACCGCCATCGCCGACTATAATAAAGAGCAACAAACGCCATGATATTCCGACTGACAGCCACGCTGCTCGCCCTGCTCTTGCTGTTGCCT
>JAUWIO010000141.1 GCA_030605305.1 Actinomycetes bacterium | reverse complement strand
GCAGGCCAGACCGTTGCCGTCGGGATCGAGGCCGTAGACATCGTAGCCAATCACTTGTAGCGGCCCCACCACCGAGGGTCCGGGTCCGGTTTCCCCGGCGCATTTGACCTTGGAGACATTGGGAACGCACCCGGAATAATTCGGGTTGCAGCCGCTGATATCCATGCCGTTGACGACGATCTTGGGTGTCGGCTCTCTTAGGACGACCTCGGACAAGAAAGTCCTCTTCACTTCCTCGCCGCCCACGTAGCCTACCTGATAGACCTCCGCCTTCTCGCCGTTTACGCCGGCCTGTCTGGTGAAAGAAGTGCCCCGCAGAACAGTCGTGTCATCGACATATTCAGTCGTAAAGGAAATGGCTTCCGGGGTGGCAGTCTCAGTTCTCAATGTCCCGACCAATACGACTTTATCGATCGGCTCGATAACTGTTCGTTCTCCGATTTTCTGGCGCCTCTTTGCCCCGTTCTCGAAAGTGACCTGATACTGGACTACCTTCTGGCCGACAACACCGGCTCTTTGTAGCTTGGTTTCACCTACGGGCATTGATGGGTCGTCTTGGGCCTCGCTGTCGAATGAAACGGTTTGAGTTTCCGAGATCACCCCGGCCTGGTCGGTCCCGCTTTGCAGGTCCGATGTGATCCCTGAACTCTGGTAATCTGACCGATACGGACCGAACGCCGCCCCAAAGATCAGCAAAAGAAGGAAGGCAAAAGCGCCAATAGCGAGCGTAAACTTCTGCCTAGTCGGCTTCTCTCTCATGACTGACCCCTTTAGGCCTGATGGAAGGCGTGCTCAAGTGTTCGAACCTTCGAATTAGTATACATTACTTGACTGAACATTAACTAACTCTTAGAATAGTATACATTGGTAGCAATGAAAGAAACTAACATCAGAGCAATGATCGGGACAAACCAGCAACAGCCCGCTGGTTTTGATGCCTTTATTCCCGCTCCCTTTCCACCACCAGGAGCCACTGACTTTTCTCAGCCAACCCTAGCAAAGGCTGCTCGAGCTCACCACCTTATTGGAAAACTTGATGGCATCACCCACATATTGCCTGATGTCGACTTTTTCTTGTACATGTTTGTTCAAAAAGATGCTACGTCTTCTGCTCAGATCGAGGGAACAAAAGCAACCATGGTCGATGCGCTTGAAATGGATGCCGGCGTCGCCACCCAAAAAACTGATGCAAGCGATATCTTGTATTATGTTCAGGCTCTTAACTATGGCGCCGAGCGGCTCAAAGAGCTTCCTCTCTCACTCCGCCTTATCCGCGAAATACACGCCCTACTTATGACCGGAGCACGCTCTACTCATTTCGCCGACCCCGGCCACTTCCGCAAATCTCAAAACTGGATCGGCGGAACTTCTCCAGCCAGTGCCCTATTCGTTCCACCACCGGTCGATGACATGAGCCGTGCTTTAGATGACTTTGAAGCCTTTTTGCACTCGGAAGCGCCAGTACTCCCGCTTTTCCATATCGCGCTCATACATGCGCAATTTGAGACTATTCATCCTTTCCTTGACGGAAACGGAAGAACTGGTCGCCTTCTGATTTCTATGCTGTTGTATCATCAAGATCTACTTGAACGGCCGGCATTGTTCTTGTCCTCATATTTTAGAAAGCATCAAAAACTCTACTACAACAAACTTCATGGCTACCACGAAAATGAAATTGAAGAATGGGTCGATTTTTTTCTTGATGGTGTTTTGGACACGGCAAATGAATCGATCAGTGTATGTAAAGAGATCACCAAGCGGCGTGAACACGACATGGAGAAGATCCAGGCCTTAGGTAAAAGAGAATCCGAGAGTGGTGTTTTGATATTGCGCAACCTGTATTCTCGACCAATCGTTACTACGCGAACAGTGATGGAGTGGACAGGGTTTACAAGAGCCGGTGCCAAGAAAGTAATTGATAGGTTCATTGACCTTGAGGTGCTCTACGCAAGAGATCCGGAATCAACATATGATCGATCATATATATACAAAGATTACGTAAACATCTTCGTATACTAGACGAGCGAAAAAGCCCCGCTACCAGGGCTTTTCTTTGTGAGCCGTGTTGGGGTCGAACCAACGACAACCGGATTAAAAGTCCGGTGCTCTACCAACTGAGCTAACGGCCCTTGTCTTGGCGTTCATACCCAAACCGGGCGGCACGACCTGCCCGCGCCCTGGGAAAAAGCGCCGAAAATACATGCGCCATTATGTTATGGCAGGGGTTGTTTGTCAATCAAAAGCAGCGAGGTCTTCCCGCTCTTTGATGGCCGCCAAAGCGAGATTGTCAGCGCCGCGGAACGACTGCCAACCCTGCGCCCTTCTTGACTTGATATGGTCGGCCCTCTCGGCCAGGGGGATTTCTAATCGTTTTTGCTTGCCGGGCTCCAAGGGCGGGAGCATCGCGATACTCGGAGTCGCGTCGTCGGACAGAGTGGTCAAATAGGCGGCATCGATATCTCCTGCCCCCTGATACCTGTCGATATTCTTGTCGGCCACATACCTGTCCGGACTGACGAAGTTGACGCCGAGCAGGAAGAGGAGTGAGATCGAAAAGGCCGCGGCAAGAAAACCGCTGTCGCTCATTTCGGCGATGATCTTCAGCCCCAACGCCACCGTCAGAAAGCCGATCAAGTAGAAGGCGGAATGCGCATAGAAACGCGTTGTCGTAAAGCCGAAAGCCTCCTCATACATGAGGAGACGCTGAAGGGCCGAGGCTATGACGACGAAGACTTCGCCAAAGAGCACGACTGTGAGGAGCTTGAAGTGGAGCGGATAACCGGTCTCCCGGCGCCACACGCTGGTAGCCATAAGCCAGATCGTAAGAAAAGCCAGAGCTGTGACGCCTAAGAGCTCGAAAAAGCCTTGACGAGCATATTCAGCGTAGGTGACGCCCGGGAGCGCGAGAGCGGCCGAGCCGCCGAAAAGGTATTTGAACTGGACAAGGATGAACCCGAAGAATAGCAGGCTCACCAAGCTCAGGATAACGCTCGCTTCGATGGTCATATCGGACTTCAAGCTGCCGGGCGCTTCTTCGGCTTGAGCCTGACCCTCCCAGAGAAATGCATATACGTATAGGCCTAGAAACGCAACCGTGACAAACGATACCGTCACGCCCCGCCACCAGGTCTCCACGCTGACAAGGTCGAGCATGTCTGCAACCGTCTCTTCGAAAACCAGATCAGCCGCGCTGAAGAGGATTATAAAGAGGGTCAGAACAGGCAGTGCCAGCATGACACCGCGCCCGAGCCGGAGCCATTCGCGCCGCCGCGGCGAACGGGCCGCTTCGGCACCGAGTACCGAGATGGAATCCGCCCCCGCGTCCAGGGATCCGACACCGACATGAAATGGGTGGGTGATGTAGTCGCCCACAGACGCCCGGAGGAACCGGAAACCGCCCGTCGTCCAGACGAGTAACGAGACTAGATAAACGGTAACTGATGTGTTGACCAGCACGAGGAACGGACTCGAGCGGAAGTACACAGACATCGCGAATATGAGCGCCCCGATAACCATGGCCCACTGCACCGGCCTTAACCGCGCCTTATTGTGAAACGCCAGCGCGGAAAAACCAATCAGGGCAACCGCCGTGAACACTGGAAACGAAAGTCCGAGGT
>JAUWIO010000190.1 GCA_030605305.1 Actinomycetes bacterium | reverse complement strand
TATATGTTCGCAAGGGTACCCGCATCAACCCGATAATCCACGGGGGCGGCCAAGAACGCAATAAACGCTCCGGGACTGAGAACGTATCGGGCATCGTCGGCCTGGCCAGAGCACTGGAAGTCGCCGAAGAGGAGCGGGAAGAGAAGACCAAGCGATTGACGGCGCTGAGGGAGCGTCTGATCGACGGAGTTCTATCTTCGATTGACGAGGTGCAATACTTCGGAGACCCGGTTCGCCGCCTCCCCGGGAGCGCGTTCATTTCGTTCAAGTTTATCGAAGGCGAGTCCTTAGTATTGAATCTGGACATGATGGGTATCGCCGCGTCCAGCGGTTCAGCCTGCTCATCACATTCCCTGGAGCCTTCACACGTCATCTTGGCAATGGGATATTCGGCCGTTGATGCGCACGGATCGTTGCGTATCACCATGGGCCGTTCATCGACCGAGGCCGAAGTTGACGAACTTTTGAGAATACTGCCGGGGATCGTGACGCGGCTGCGCCAGATGTCGCCGTTCCACGCGGGCGAGACGGCCGAGATGTTCATGACGGAGCACCCGGAGGACGGCCATGACCACCATCACGCGCACGACGAGATCTGACAGGACAATGCCATTAAGGCGAGGGAGGACCAATGTATAGCGAAAAAGTAATGGACCATTTCAGCAATCCACGCAATGTCGGCGAGATAGATAACGCGGACGGGGTTGGCCAAGTCGGCAATCCCACATGTGGCGATGTCATGAAGCTGACCGTGAAAATAGAGGACGATCGGGTCGCAGACGTCAAGTTCAAGACCTTTGGCTGCGGGGCAGCGGTAGCCACTTCGAGCATGGTGACTGAGATGGTCAAGGGCAAAACGATCGAGGAAGCCCTGGCTATCTCCAACAAATCAGTCGCTGAGGAGCTTGACGGCCTACCGCCGCAGAAGATGCATTGTTCGAACTTAGCCGCCGATGCTCTGCATGTGGCTATCGACGACTACCTGGAGAAACAGAAGGCCGCGGCCAAGTAGCCGAGCCTGAGCCGCCATTATGAGTTCATATTATTTTTTGCAGCTGGCGTTGACGATCGGCCTTTTGGCCCTGATAGGCTTCGTCATTTTCGTCTTGGGGCAGCTCTATCGGACGCTGCGAAAATTTGAAGATCTTCTGGTCAATCTCAACGAAGACCTTCCTCCTGTCCTTAGTAAGCTTCAAACTACTCTCGATGGGGTAAACTCTGAGATGGAACGCGTCGAGCAGTTGGTCGCTACCTTCGAAGAAGTAAGCGCCAGCGTTCAGAAGACGACCGGCTTTGTACAGCGCGCGGTCTCTTCCCCGTTTATCCGGGTCGCAGGGCTCGCTTCCGGTGCGAGTGCGGCTTTGTCGCGATTGGTGAGGCGGGAAACAAATAAAGATTAAGCACAATGTCTGTTTTAGAAAGGGGTCGGGTTGGTAGAAACAGATGGCCGAATATATCTTGAACTACCCATTGAAAAAGAGTTTGCGAGACTCTTAAGATTGTTCGTTTCCGGGATCGCGGCACGGACGGGTTTTGACCTCGATGCGGTGGATGATTTGAAGATCGCGGTCGAGGAAGCTTTCCTTACGGCCATGCGCCGCGGGGTCGAAAGCCCGCTTCAAATGTATTTTACGACTAATGACATCTCGTTGACTATCGAGCGCAAGGGCAAGGTAGCCGCGGGGGCAAGGGAAGAGAAACCCGCTGACGATTTCGGTAATTTCATCCTTGAAGCAGTCGTTGACGAGTTGACACACGGGGGCTCGGACACCGAGTTTGACTTGCGCTTAGTCAAGAACGTGTAGGAGGACTTGAGTGGCTGAAGCCGGACAAAACCGTTCTCTGGTCTGGGACCGGGGGAAGACATACGCGTTATTTATAGAATACCGGGAGAGCAGCGACCCGGAGATTCGCGATGAGCTTGTCAGAATGTACATCAATCTCGTTGAGTATCTGGCGCGCCGTTTCAAAAGCCGAGGCGAACCGCTTGACGATCTGATCCAGGTCGGCACGATCGGCCTGATCAAGGCGATCGATAGGTTCGATATCGAGCGGGCGGTCGAATTCACCACCTACGCGACCCTCACCATTGTCGGCGAGCTGAAAAGATATTTTCGCGACAAGGGCTGGGCTATCCGCGTGCCGAGGCGGCTTCAGGAGCTTAATTTACAGGTCAACCAGATAGTGAATGGGTTGACTCAGGAACTCCGGCGCACTCCGACCATCAAGGAGATCGCCGACAAGCTCGGCGTGACCTCAGAGGAGGTCATCGAGGCGATGGAGACGAGCGAGGCCTATAATTTTATCTCGCTCGACGGCGATCTTTCAAGCGAGTCGGGTGAGAACTTTTCCCTTCTCGAATACATCGGCGAGAACGATAAGCAGCTGGTCGGGCTGGAGGATAGAGCCAGTCTCGGGGCCGCCCTCAAAGACCTGACACCGCAGGAGCAGAAGATACTCTACCTTAGGTTTTTCCGCGGGCTGACGCAGACGGAGATCGCGTCCGAGCTGGACATCTCACAGATGCATGTGTCGCGCTTGCTCAGGCGCACCCTTCAAGTCTTGAGGCAGAAGATGCTCTCTTTTGAAGAATGATTTGAGGAACAGGGCCTGATTAGCGTAAACTAATCTCTCTTGTGACGACCAATGAAGCCACTGAGAGATACCGCCGATACGCGACGTTTTTCGCCGCGATAATCGGCGGCGTCATCATAGCCGGTTTTGCCCTCTATGTTTTGGTGCTGATCCGTGGCGCGCTCATCCCTTTCCTGTATGCTGCTATTATCGTTTATCTGGCCCGGCCGTTTGTCGAGATGCTCGTAAAGCGGCGGACCCCGCGGATGCTGGCCGTCCTGGTTGCCTACCTGATCGTTTTTTCCCTGATCACTTTGCTGATGCTTTTTG
>JAUWIO010000040.1 GCA_030605305.1 Actinomycetes bacterium | reverse complement strand
CTGCTTCCCGATTTCCGAGCCAACATTACTATATAGGATCCGACCGTCGGGCCTTAACACCTTTATGACATCAAAATGCCGGGCCGGAGTCGACCGCGCCATCGCTTCGCGAAACGTCACGCCCGCCAGCCTATCGTTGCCGACCTCAAAATCAGATGGTATCAGGTGATGGGCGAAATAACTTTGCGCCATCATGGCGTCTTGCTCGTACTCATGGAAGACCTGGTCTCTAACTGCCTTCTGGACGACCAGCCAGGTGACGGCCCCCGGTAAGAATATCAGGATCAGACTATATATAGAGAACTTTTTGGCAATACTCAACTACCCCTCCTGTCAGCAATATCGCGACAGGTAATTTATCGGTAGCTAATGGAGATACTTTACGACACCTTTCACAAGCTCCAAGCGTCCACTTATTCTTCCTTGGCCTTGATCTTAGGGACTTCATCGCCGTGACAATCGTCACAAAAATCGAGCTCGCTGCCCTTCTCGTGGCAACGGCGGCATTTCTTCACCCCGGTATCCTCTGCCACCTGCGCGTGGCGTTTTATCCACTGCTTCGCACTCTGTTTGTCGACGCCGTGATTGCTGATCAGATAGCGCGACTGGACTCCATCCTGGCTTCCGGACTTCCTGTTCACGAGCTCGGTGGGCTCGGTGGCTTCATCGCCCTCGTGACAGAGGGTGCACTGTGTACGGTCTATGCGGATGGTCGGCTCATCGAGGTTGCGCTCACCTAGATCGACAGTCTTATGGCAATCGGTGCAATGAAAGCTGATAAGCCTCGCCGTCAACATCGACTCGTGGAGCGGATAGATCGGCTTGCCGCCCTTAGTTCCCAACATCGAACCATGGCAGGCCTGACACCTTCGAGAATCTTTTTCGATCACCGGAACGTGCTCTTTCTTGTATCCAAATGTGTAGGGGGTCTCTTCATCCGACGCCCTGACCCGGGTAGCGCGATGCGTCTTCTTCATGAATTCGGATGTGGGCCCGAGATCGATCATCCCGGTCTGTGCTTGGACTTTGTAGTAGACGCTCTGAACGAAGCCCGGAGACTCCTCAATATCAAACCCCGGGACTAACACGTAGTATACCAGCGCCAACAGGAGCAGGCCTGCCGGTACCCCGAAAATCAGCCAGTTCCTTAACTTAAACAATCGAGCATCCTATGCCGCCAAAAGTGTTAGTTAATTAAACCATGTTAAGCGGTCTATTTAAACCCCTGCTCACAAACGCCCAGCGCTCTCGGTCGTAGCGCACGAAAAGACTAGGCGGTATCTTTTTGCGCCTGAATATTAGCATAGCGAGCGATACATAAGTGGACAACTACCAGGCAATATAGGGTTATTTTTCGTTTAAGCGCCGGGGCGAGAGGCAATATTATCTACAGTCGGAAACGGAGGGGGAACTTGCATCTATCGAGAGAGATCGTCATCATTGCCGCGGCACTCGGGGCCGTGGTTTTTCTCTTTCTGATGGACTACTACTATCGGTCCCTTGAGGCCGCCGGCGAAGAACAGATTATCGACCCGGAAGAACCAACCGTAGAAGTCGGCGACCAGACAGACGAGACCAACATCGCCGCCTAGTTATATACGCGGACTTCCAACTCTTCGACATCGTCGCCATTCATCCGATAAGCCCTGAGCTCGGGTTCGTCCGGGCGTTGCAAGGAGACGATAACGTAAACCAGTTCGCTGTTACCGGCTTCCGCCTTGGCCGTCGGCGAGGGATAGGCTTCGGTCTCCGGGTGTGAGTGGTAGCAAGCGATAAAATCGACGTTGTCGGCCCGCATCCGCTTGATGACCGAAAACGCTTCCTGGGGCTCGATGCTGTACGTGATATTGCTGGTATCGGAATTCTTGGTCGGATAGGCTTTGGTCGCCTCTAGTCCCGAACCGCCCAGCATGCCGCAGGCCTCACGCGGTGCTTCCGCCCGCGCCTGCGCATAGATGTTTTCGACAGCCTCATGCTTGATCGAGAAAACCGGCATGCGGCTAAGCGCGGCCGCCGGCCATATAATGAAGAAACTCCATCTGGTCGCCGGCTTTGAGTGTCAGGGTCGGATACTCGCCCTTCGGGACAAGCTCCCCATTTATTTCAACAGCCACCATCTCATGCCGGACGTCTTTTCTTTCGAGGACCGACGCGACAGTGGTGCCCGACGATATCTCTTCTGTTACTCCGTTTATCTGTACTTCTATCATCTTTCTCCAACTTTGACTGGCCGGCGCTTTCTCGGCCGTACCTTTAAGGACCTGTATATTTTACCAGCCGGACAGGCGTTTTCAAGTAGACCCAGCAGGGATCCCCCGACGCTCCCTACCAAAGCGGGCCGGTAAACCTCTTGCTGACCTCTTCAGGGGAGTCCGTCCAGATCCTCTCGCTCAAGTACTTCCAGGCGCCATCCGGGAAGATAGTCACGATCGTGCCGCTATCCAGATCCCGGGCCACCTCAAGAGCCTTGGCGACCACAGCGCCCGAAGATATACCGGCCAAGATCGCTTCTTCATCGGCCAACCTCTTTAACGCCGCGAATGCTTCCTTGTCCTGAACGAACTCATTCCCGTCCAGAAGATCAAGGTCGAGTATGGCTGGAACAAATCCGTCTGAAAGGTTCCTCAGCCCCTGGAGGCCGGAATTGGGATATGGCTGGACCGCGATGATACGGGTGTCCGGATTAGCCTCCCTAAGCCTCCTGCCGACTCCCATCAACGTACCGGCCGTGCCTAAGCCCGCGATGAATACATCGACTTTCGGGACCTCTTGGAGGATCTCTACGCCCGTTGTCTCATAATGGGCCAGAGGATTCGCCTCATTGCTGTATTGATCGGTCATGAAGTAGTCGTCCTCGGCCCCGATCTCTTGGGCGAGCTTAATGGCCCCGTTCGTCCCCTGCTCGCCATCGGAAAGCACCAGCTCTGCCCCGTAGACCTCTAGGAGCTGGCGGCGCTCGATGCTGACATTGTCCGGCATGACCGCTTTCAATTTGTAGCCCTTGAACCTGGCGATCATAGCCAGAGATATCCCGGTGTTGCCGCTGGTTGCTTCAAGGATAGTATCCCCGGGCTTGAGCAGACCGGCCTTCTCGGCCTCGGTGATCATAAAGAGGGCGATCCTGTCCTTAAGGCTGCCGCTCGGATTCATCCCCTCGAGCTTGGCATATATCTTCACGTCGGGATCCGGGTTCATGCGCCCGAGCTCGATCATGGGCGTGTTACCGATCAAACTTAGAAAGTTCTTGTGAATCAACCTTACTCCCTCGCCTAGGCCTCGAATACCTTGATCTCGCACGGCGCCAGCCGCACCAGTTCCCCAACACTCGTCGAACCGAACGTCCGAGCCAAGCATGATTGACGGGTCCGGATGATGATCATAGTGTCAGCCGCGTACTTGGCGACGGCATCCAAGCTCTTGTCGAGAAACTCTCCCGCTGTGATCTCGGCAGACACACTCACGCCTTTTTCATCGGCAATCCGCCCGACCTCAGCCAGAGCGTCTTCGGCCTGACGCCGATACTCCGCGCTGACTGCTGATTCTAACTCGGTTCCGGGTTTTTCGCCAATGAAGCCGATATCCGTCAGTTTCTCGAATATCGCCTCCGAAACCGTATCGTCTAATACAAAGACGACGGCCAGACTTGCCTGCTTGGCAGCGGCGAAACCGACAGCGGCCTCGATCGCCTCCGCCGGCTGCCCGACTGTTGATAAGACCATAACGAACTGCATCAGAACTCCAACCCTATTAGCGGCCAATAAAAGCGAGCCAAGACCATGAACCCGACGACCGAGGTGATCGCCAAGATCGACCCGATCTTGACCATATCGCGAATATCAACAAAACCGGATGAGTAAGCGATGGCGTTCGGCGGCGTGCTCATCGGCAACATATATGCCAGCCCCGACGGTACGGCGATAGCCAGCGTGATCACCTTAGGATCTATGCCATACTTGCGGGCAACGCTAATACCCAAGGGCATCAATATGGCCACCACGGCCGCGTTGCTGATCCCCTCCGTCAGCAATATGGCGGTGACGGCGATCACCAACAACAGCGTGAGAGGCGCCAACTGCCGCGCCAGTATTGTGGAGTCGGCGATCCAGGCGGCGGCCCGGGTGGAATCCATGGCAAAACCCAGAGCGATAGCGCCGCCATACATGAGAATGACGCCCCAGTTCACATAATCTTCGATATCTTTCCAGGAGACCAGCTTGAACATGAACAGGAAAACCACGGCCAAGATAGCGATATTAGCCAGGCCCATCGTGTTTCCGAGAAATATCCAGGCCAGGATGGCGGCCAAAACGATGGCCGCTATCATCCGCTCCTGCCCGGAGACCACCCCGAGTTCCCGCGCCTTTGATTCTATAGCCCTGACGGCTCCCGAGACATCAGATGCTTCCTGGACGAAGAACTTGATTATTAAGAAGTAGGCAACGACCAGCAAGAACAAAACCAAAGGTACGACCGCTGTCATCCACTCGAAAAAACCGATGGTCACACCCGTGGATTGCCTCAATATACCAATGGCCAAGGGGTTCCGGGCCCCCCCGAGAAACGTCGCCACTCCACCGATTATCGCCCCGTAAGCAGCGGCGACGAAAACGGCCTTGCCGAACCGGCTGCGGCGCGGGCGGAGCTCCAGGCTATTGACGATCTCCAGACTGATCGGAAACATCATCGCGGCCACAGCATGCTCCGGCATCCAAAAGGCCATAAAGGCCGGGACCAAAAGGAGACCGAGAATGAGGCGGCGGTCATCGGTGCCGAAGCGGCGCAAAAAGACCAGGGCCACCCGGCTGGAGAGGCCGGACTTCACCATCGCTGCGGCCAGGAAGAACGCTCCCATGATAAAAAAGACGGCCTCGTTGCCGAATAAGGCGAAGGCTTCCTCTGAGCTCATCACCCCGCTAAGAGGTAAAGATACCAGTGCGAATAGACTAGTGATCGCTAGCGGCAGGAGCTGGCTGACCCATAAGAGCAGCGAAGCGACGAAGATGGCCAAGACGCGCTGCCCGGCTACCGTCAGCCCCGGCGGGGTCGGGAACGAGATTATCGCCCAAAAGATCGCCGCGATAGCAAGAAACCCGAAGTAGCGTGAACTCCGGGCCATGACGACGATGGCGAGCGGCCTGGTATCGACTACGACCCTGGCCCCGGTCAATGGTCCTCGCTGAAATCGTCGTCGAGTGGACGCACCCGCAGGCGGCGGCGAACGCGCGACAGATTGGCGGCCAAGCGTGTTCCCCGCTTGGATTTGACTACTGTCTCCCACCGCCCTCTTATCGGCGCCTCGCCCCCAAAGTATTCTCCATCAATAGCATTAAAGGCCAGATTGAAGTGGCTGATAAGTGTCGGCGACAACCGGTTTCTCCTCAGCCCTTCGCCCAGATGACGATAGATCGGTTCGATCGTCTGGGCAGCCGTGGAGGCATCGGTCGAAGCGCTCAGACCGAGGCGGTAAATCGGCAAGGTGGGGATCACCCCCAGTGCCGTCAGCATATCTATTCCTTTCATAGTCGAGGCAACGGGCTCGGAGCCGATGATCAGATTACTGACAACGGCTCCACTCGGGAAGATCTTGGCGGCGTGCTTCAGCGCTGAGAAATAGCGCTCCCTCCCCACGACCCGCATCTTTCCCGGGGCGATCTCCTCAAATATCTGTGGATCATAGACCTCGAGATTGTAAGCGATCGAATCGATACCCATAGCGTAACTCGAATCGATCCAGTGGTCGACGGCCGGCGGTTGCGCCTGGACGCACACCTGAACGTCGAACCGGTCCTTAATGGCTTGAATATACGGCTCCAGCAGGGCGATACCGCCATCGGCAGAACGGGTGTATCCGACATTGAGGCAAATGTACTCCGCCGCACCCTCGGACAAGGCGGCATCGACTGTTTCCAGGACCTCATCGACAGTCCAGGCGCGATGGTCTCTGGTGCTCAGGTCGCAATAATGGCAGGCCAGGTCGTCCTCGATAAACTCGCAAAGCGGGTTTGGAGAGAGTGCCAGATAGCCCCCGTACGTCCGGCCGATCCGGACCATCGGCACCCCTGAGGTCGTCTTCCGATCGTAATACTGCGGGGTGGGCGCCAGCCGGACCTCGACCGCCTCACCGCTCTGGGCGCGGATAGAAAAACCATCCCCCTTTTTCACGAGAGTGTAGGGCTTTTCTTCCGCCAGGCAGGCGAGGACCGGGATGTTCACTATAACCTCGTCCGGCAGGATTATATTGAGTTCGAGGGCCGCCCCCGTCTCATTTGACAAGCGTATGGCGCGCGAAATCTCAGGACTATCTAAGGAGTCGCGCGAGATCTTCATCCCCCGAATGACCAGATCGAGCTTGAGGAATCCGGGATTGTCGATCATGGCGAGCTCAGTCACCGCCCGCTCCACGCATCGATTCGATAAGAACCTGAGCTACTTCCGGCCGGCTGAACTCGACCGGCGGTGTCTCGCCGGCGCTGAGCATCTCCCGGACTTTTGTCCCGGATAAAGAGATATGCGACTCGCTGTCATGCGGGCAAGTCTTGGACGAAGCCATGCCGCCGCACTCTCGGCAGAAGAAAGTGTAGTCAAAGAAGAGCGTCGTGATATCAATCTCGCCGGGAAAGAACTCATCGAAGATATAGTTAACATCTAACGAGCCGTAGAAATTGCCCACACCAGCGT
>JAUWIO010000029.1 GCA_030605305.1 Actinomycetes bacterium | reverse complement strand
TACTCGAGGCGGTGATCGCGGTCGATGATCACGATGATGTCCGGAGCCGCTTCAGCCAGTGTTCGGTACTGTCTCTCGCTGTCCGCTAGTCTTTGCCGGGCTTCGCTCTTTTCGATCAAGCCGGCCAAGATGTTCGCACCAGCCCGCAAGAACCGCTCCTCTTCTTCCTTTCTTGGGTGTTCAGGGTCGATATAGAGGATGATGACACCGAGTGTCCGCCCCTTTTCAGCTGCTGATTTAATCGGGACGACATAGTGACCGTGGGGGCCCATCCCCTCGTAGTGGTGTTCGTGTCGCGCATCTCCAGGACTACTGAAGAGCATCCGGCCCTCAGCGGCAGCCCGGCCGCACAAGCATTCGCCGAAGGGGACTTTGCCGCACATGGTCGTCAATGTCTCAGGCAAGTTGCGCGTCGCTCGCAGTTCCAACTCCGACTTGTCGGCCACGGCGAGAAAGATGCCGCCCTTCGCTGTCAGCTGCATGAACGGCGCTTCGAGGATAATGTCGAGTGCCTGGTGCAGCTGTTCGTCGAGTTCCATTTCCGCCAAAGACAATTTCAGCAAGGCGTTGAGCGCGCGCTGTGTCCGGTAGCTTAGATCGAGCTCGCCCTCGATCTGCTTTCGTTCAGTGATGTCGCTGACCACGCCCATCACCTGGTCTTGACCGAGTACGGACAGGCGGGCTTCGTAGTCACGCAATTCTCCGTCAATCGCCAACCCGTACTCAAAGTGCTGCTGTTCTTTTGTTGCGAGCGTCCTCTCAAGATACCGATGGCTTTTTGCAGCGACATCCGGGGGCAAGACTTCAGTCACGTTTCGGCCCAGGAACTCCTCAGGCTGTATATATGGTTTGAATTCAGCCGTCAACTCGACGTCCAGGTAGGTCCCATCGGCGTCGAGGACGAAGACCATGTCCGGGAGGGTCGCGAGCAGAGCGGCACTGCGCGTGTGGCTCTTTGCCAGCGCCTCCTCGTTCCGCCGCCGCTCGGTGATGTCCAGGCCGATAGCGACGACGCCGGCCGGCTCCCCGTGGTGGTCCAGGTACCTGTTGACCGACCAGGAAAAAATGCGCGGCTCTCCACTAGGAATCACGACCTCGTTCTCGAAGCCTCGTGTAGGCTGCCCGTCCATCACTTTTTGCATGTCGGCGATGACGGCCGCTCGCGCCGGCTCCGGGACGAAGAGGTCCATATAGTCTTGCCCACCGCCTTCCGAGCGTGCCCGGCCGTACACGCGCTCCGCTTCCGGGTTGAAGTCGACTATACGTTGATCGGGTGAGAGGATGACGACGACCGCGCCGGTATTGTCGATAACGGCCCGGCCCAGTGCGCGGCGGGTCGCCGCTTCGGTCTCAGCGGTACCTCGTTTTTGCTGCTCCAGAGCGTACCGTTCCTCCACTCTCGCTTTATACTGCAGAACTACGTAAGCCGCGATAGTTGATATGGTCGTCAGCAAGATGATGGTCAGCGCGTGGGATTCCCAGTGCTTCATATTAGGAGCCAGGATTGACCTGATGTTTTCATACAAAGTCAAGAATAGTGCCGTCGCCACCGCGACAGATACCAACGGTGCCGTCAGCCTGCGTCGCGATGTCTGTTGTTGGGAACGCGCCTTGTCCACATGGGGATTCTACCCAACCGCGTTTCGCGGTGAGGCAGCGGTATGGTCGGGATTGTCATCGAGTTGGCCCCATGGTTATATTCATACTATTGGTGAGAAAGGTAGTTCCCGGGGAGTGAGTCGCATCGAGACAAATGAAATCGGACCGGTCAAATTGCTGGCGCTGGCGGGCAGCCTGAGGATCGGGTCGCTCAATAAAAAGTTGGTCAAGGTGGCGGCCGAGGGGGCCAGGAAAACCGGCGCCCAAGTCACTTATATAGACTTGGCCGATTATCAGCTGCCGGTCTTCAATCAGGATGATCAGGATGCCAACGGTGTGCCTGAGAATGCTTATAAGCTCAAAGCCCTAATGAAGGAGTCCGACGGCTTGATCATCGCCTCTCCGGAATATAACAGTTCTATCCCGGGCGGCTGCAAGAACGCTCTCGACTGGGTGTCGCGGGAGGTCCCCGGGGAAAAAGTCCTCGAATGCTTTCGCGGGCGCACGGCTGTATTGATGAGCGCCTCTCCCGGACGACTCGGGGGTCTGCGTGGGCTCGTCGCTCTGCGCAGCATGCTGCAGAACGTTGGAGTGACGGTCATCCCGGAACAATTGGCTCTATCTCAGGCCGACGAAGCCTTTGCCGCTGACGGCTCTTTAAAAGACCCGAGGCGTCAGGAACAGGTGGAGTCGCTCGGTCGCAAGCTGGCGCAAGTCGCCGCCAGACTTAAGGATTAAATGAATAGTCTGACAGAGCATCTGTGGTTCGAGACTACCAAGCGGCGCGAGCTGATAAACATCACGCCGAAGGTAGAGGCGCTGCTCGACAAGAGCGGTATCAGCGAAGGACTCTGCCTCGTCAACGCCATGCATATAACCGCCAGTGTCTTTATTAATGATGCCGAGCCGGGCCTGTGGCAAGACTTCGACGATTGGCTCGAAAAGCTGGCTCCGCATGAACCGCTTTCTAATTATCGTCACAACCTGACCGGCGAGGACAACGGCGACGCCCACCTCAAGCGGACGATCATGGGGCGCGAGACAGTCGTCGCCATCACCAAGGGTCGGCTCGACCTTGGCCCCTGGGAGCAGATATTCTATGGAGAATTCGACGGCCGCCGCCGCAAGCGGGTCCTGGTCAAGATAATCGGCGAGTAGCGAACAGGAGGGCCAAAATGGCCATTCTAGAGGCGAAAGATCTTTCCAAGACATACAAGCAAGGGGCACTGGAAGTCAAAGCGCTCACCGATCTGACCCTGGCAGTCGAAGCGGGCGAGTTCATCGCCATCATGGGGGCGAGCGGTTCAGGCAAGAGCACTCTCTTGAATATCCTCGGCGGCCTCGATGCCGCCGGCTCCGGCAAGTTGGCGATCGACGGTCAGGATTTGGGAAAGCGTCGAGATTCGGAGCTGACCAAATTGCGGCGCCAACGGATCGGCTTCATCTTCCAATCATTCAACTTAATACCGGTCTTGACCGCGCTGGAGAATGTGGCTTTGCCGCTTTTGATCGATGGGGTCAAGGCTGGGGAGGCGAACGCGCGGGCCGCCGAGATGCTGGCTGTCGTTGGCATTAAGGATAGAGCGGCCCACTTTCCTGACGCGCTCAGCGGCGGCGAGCAACAGCGGACCGCCGTGGCCCGGGCGCTCGTGACCGAGCCGGCCATTATTCTCGCCGATGAGCCGACAGGCAACCTGGATTCAGTGAACAGCGAAGAAGTGATGTCTTTACTGAAACGGGCCGTCGTCGAGCGGGGACGGACAATAGTCATGGTCACCCATGACCCAAAAGATGCCGCCTATTCGGACCGGATCGTTTTTCTAAAGGACGGGCGCGTCGTCGATGAAGTAGCCGGTGTCGGTACTGATGTCAGCGCTATCATGAAGCGCCTGGCCCGGTAGCGATGCGCGGTTGGCGTCGGTTTAAGGCCCTGACCCGTGTAGGCCGTCGCCATCTGCGACGCCGACCGCTCCGGACCATTCTGACGATTTTCGGCGTGGCCTTGGGCGTCTCTTTGATCTTTGCCGTCGAACTTGGCCGTGTCAGCACCATCGATAGTTTCCTCACTATGATCGACGACCTGGCCGGCAAGTCCAATCTGGTTGTCCGCACCGACGGCCGGACCGGGTTTTCAGAAGATGAGTTGGCCGTCGTCAGGAAAGTAGACGGCGTCAAGTTGGCCGTTCCCTCTATCTCAAGGGTCGTCCAGATCGAGGTCGATGGGCTCCCGGGTACGCTCCAGTTTCTTGGCATCGACCCCAAAGGCGATCGGAAGCTACGCCGATACCGCTTGGCTTCGGGGCACTGGCCCCAGCCGAACCGGGAGATATTACTGAGCGACGGCTGGGCCCGCCTGGCCGGCGTCGAAGTAGGGGATGAACCATCGCTTTTGTCGCCGCAAGGCCCGGTACAAGTCGAGGTCGTCGGCCTGCTGGCCGATACGGGGGGCGGCCGGACGGCCCAGGGGACGATCCTGGTCGCTCCGCTTGAATTGGGACGCCGGATATACCTGCTCGACGGCCAGATCACCCAGATAGATGTCATCACCGAGCCCGGACTGGCTATTGGCGCGGTCAGGCAGAGAATAAAGAAGGCCGTCGGCTCCGGACTCGTCGTCGAGAGCCCCAAAGCCCGCGGCAGCTCGATAACGCGCACGGTCGATTTCGTCATGGCGAGCCTCAATTCGCTGTCCGTCCTCGTCCTGATGGCCGGGGCCTTCATCATCTTCGGCACCTTGCGGATGAACATGGAAGAACAAGAGAAGCAGATCGGGATCTTGCGGGCGCTCGGCGCCTCCCGGACCCAAGTCTTCTTTATGAGTCTCTCCCAGGGGCTCTTCCTGGGGGTCCTCGGGTCGGCCGTTGGCCTCCTGGTCGGTTACCAGTTGGCCGGCCTCTTTATCGACGCCGTCCAGGGCGCCTTGCAATTGGCGCCGGCCGCTGTCTCTTCGGCGCAAGGGCCGGCCATGCAGGCCTTTGCCGGCGGAGTTCTGACGGCGCTGGCCGCCACGCTTAGTCCGGCGCTTAGAGCGACGCGCTCGGCTCCGACCGAAGCCATTGCTTCGACCGGACGGACCGGGCGCGGGTTGTGGGAGCGGCCCTGGTTTGTTTGGCCTCTGCTGGGCGTGATGGCCGCCTCGCTCATATACCTGGAACCGAAGACGTTGCGGGTCTATAACATCCAGATCATCACGCTCGTGCTGGGCGTGGTTCTGATCAGCCCTTGGCTCGTGCGCGTGCTGGGTACCGGGTTGCCCAGGATCTTTCATTATCTATTTGGCAAAGACGGGCTTATCGCCGGGCGGAATCTCGTGCGCGGCCGGGCCCAGACGGCCACAGCTTTGGCCACTATCGTTCTCAGTTTGATCATCACCTTGGTCGCCGGCGAGCTGGCCGTTAGCGACCGCCGCTTTTTTACGCGGATAGTCGACGCCGCCCTTCCCTACGATCTCAATATCGGCTCGCCGCCGTATTCGACTTTCAGCGCCAATCAGCGTCCGCCGATGGATGAGCGGATGTCCAAGCGCATCCTGGCCATCGAAGGGGTGCGCCGGGTCGATCCGGTCCGCTTTCTCGCTGTTCGCGGGCTCGATATGGATCTCTTCGGTATCTTTGTAGATTCCTCCCGGGTTCCGCCGCCCAAGATGCAGACGAATGAGATGCGGATGTCCGAAGCGCTCGAACTCTTGGATACCGGTGATCGGGTAGTCCTGGGAACGGCCGTGACGAAAAAGACCGGAGCCCGCGTCGGCGACCGGATAGCCCTGAAGACGCCCACCGGAACGCGGAAATTCGAGGGCGTGGCCACCATTCATCACCCGGCGAGCAACGGGGAGGTGGTCATGATGTCGCGCCGCCATTTAGAAAAATATTGGGGCGATACCGGGACGGACTACTTCCAGATCCTCATCGATGACGGCGCCGAACTCGAGACAGTCAAGGAGCGCTTGATAGACGATATCGGCAAGGTCTATGGCGTGAGCGTCGTTACCAGCCAGGAAGAGCACGCCACCATCATGGCTGCGGTCGACCAGTTTCTCGGCACGCTGGACTCGATGGCTTTCATGGGCGCTTTGATATCGGCTCTGGCTGTCGTCAACGCCCAGGTGATGAACGTCCTAAAGCGTCGCCGGGAGCTGGCGGTCATGCGGGCCATAGGTTCGAGTCGCTGGCTGATCCGGCGCCTCATAGTCATCGAATCCCTGTTGCTGGGGTTGATCGGCCTGTTCATCGGCCTTCTGGTCGGTCTGCCGCTCTCCGCTTCCGTTATCGGGGTCGGAGAGGAGATCTCCGGTTTTGCCCTGGAATATGTCTGGCCCAGTACGCCCCTAGTCTCGAGTTTTTTCATCGCCCTCGGTGTTACACTATTGGCTTCGCTTTATCCGGCCGAGCGGGCCGCGCGCCTGGCGGTCGTGCCGGCGCTAAAGCGCGAGTAAATATCATGGGTGACTGCCGAAGGAGGCAAAGATGAGCGTAGAACTGCAAACTGGTCTTTTCACGAGCTCTCAATACCTGGTTAGAAGAAAGGTGCTGAAGATCCTCGGCGCCGCTTTTCATATCTACGAGCCGGACGGTCGGCTCGCTTTCTACTCCCAACTAAAAGCATTCAAGCTCAAAGAAGATATTCGCCTCTTCACGGATGAGACCATGACCACCGAAGCGCTGGTCATCAAGGCCCGGCAGATACTGGATTTCTCCGCTGCTTACGATGTGTTCGACCCGGCCACCAACGAGAAAGTCGGGGCGCTCAAGCGCAAAGGGTTCAAATCGATGCTCAGGGACGAGTGGATATTCATGGACGTGGGCGACAACGAGATAGGGTCCATCAAGGAAGACAGCATGATCTTGTCGTTAGTACGGCGGTTCGTTATGAATCTGGTCCCTCAGAGTTTCGAAGGGACTATCGGCGGCGTTAAGGTCTGTAATTTCAAGCAGAACTTCAATCCCTTTGTCACCAAGATCAATATCGATTTCACGCCGGATACCGGCAACCGGCTTGACCGCCGGTTGGGGATGGCCGCGGCCGTTCTCTTGTGCGCTATCGAAGGCCGGCAGTCGTAAGGCTTTAAGGCAGGCCCGACCTCTGTATCAAATACCAGTCGGTTTTCGGTCCGGCGTTGCCGGCGCCGTCGATGGCCCAGACCCGCCAGCGCTCCTGCGTATCTCCGAGATCGTGGTTGAAACCCGGGTGCGCCATTCCGGTCCGGGCGACTAGCGAGTGCCAGGCCCCGCTCTTGTCCAGCCATTCTATATCGATGGCGTAAGTGACGCCGCTCGGATCGGTTATCGTGGCCCAGATGAGAGTGACGCTCTCGGTTTCCACGACCGAGCCGCTGGCCGGAGAGCCCGCGTGCGGGGTCGGTGGGGCAGTGGTATCGGGCTGTGTAGAAGAATCACCGCTCGCCGCCGGATCGGCGGTCGTCGTCTCGCTCGTTTCCCCGGCGCCGCCCGGTGTTTGCGTTGCCTCCCCGGCGGCGCTTGTCGTCTCAGTGGCCTCCTTGGTCTCCAATGACTGCTCCAAGGCCTTTGTCGCTTCCATAACGCCGCGGATCGGGACATCCGAAGATTGAATACCGCCATCGAGCTCATAAGTGTCGATAATCGCTTTGCCTTTTGACGATTTGGCCGTCTGTGGCCCGCCGTTTTGCGCGTAGGCGCCGACGAGCAGGCCAAGGGCGATGGCTCCGCCGCCCGCCACTACGATCGCCCATGTCTTGGCGCTTTTATACCAGGGGCGCCCGGCAGCATCTTCGAGTTCCAAT
>JAUWIO010000168.1 GCA_030605305.1 Actinomycetes bacterium | reverse complement strand
AGAGCGGGCGGGCAGACGTATCTGGTATCTCTCGCCACGCGCGCCAATAGCGCAAGATACCGGAGATCGGGTCGTGGGCAGCTTGACGACGGAGCCAAGCGGAAAAGCCCCCCGGGCGACTCGGGTCATAGATGCGGACTGTCCAGATGAACGAGGCCAAAACGAGCATAGCGGTGGCGTTCAGTAGGAATATCACGAAGACGGGATCGATCCCGAGCAAACCGGCCTGGTCGATCACAGGCACGGCCACATTGCGTACTCCCGTGGTCGAGGCATCGAAAAGCCGAAGTGAATCGACTCGAGTCAATGTCATAAGTAAGTAGGCCCCGGCCGCTCCGATAACGAAGCCGCCGAGGAATCGGGACCAACAATATTTCCAGGCTCTCAGGATCAAGTATGGTTATTATACTCGACAGCTCAAGTGATAAAGCTATCGGCGGCGGCCGGCCATCGCGTGGCGGGCGGTGTATTTTTTGGCCCGCGTGCTTCTAGCGCGAGTATTTCTGATCACAGAGCGAGTGCGGATGGTTTTAAGGGTTGCTCCGATCTTCCCGAGGCCCTGGAGGCCCCGAGCCAGTTGAGCCGTAGTCAATCCGTGGACATGATGATAGCGACTCTTCGTGGCGGGGCTTTCCCGGGGTGGCTCCGAATGGGCCGGCCCCCCTGGGGGCTCCGTTGATCGCGAGGGCTTCAAGAGAGAGTAAAGTGCCGGCGAGAAGACCCATATCCCAATCAACATCAGGGCCAGCCGATAATTGGCCGGCTCCCGGAGGCCGGCGACGGCTTCTGCGACATCCATTCTGACGGTATAAGCATCATCCGGGCCGGTTTTTATTGTGAGCTGGGCCAGGCCCTCACTGAACCGGAAGTCCAGCGCCTGAAGGACGGCTTCGCCTCGTTTTGCCAGGTCCGGTCCGCCTCCGAAACCCGGGCTTTGAGACACGAAGTCCGTACTGGTCAGCATTGTCGCTAACACTAATACTGATAGTAATATCGAAGCTCGTCTCAATGTCTTTGGCATCATATCTCCTCTTAATAGTTTAATCGACTAGCCCCCATCGTTTCTGAATGGGACAAATGGAGGGGATTGCTGAGATCCTTGACGTATCGATCCGCAGCATATAGAGTGTTTTAAAAGTACTAAACATTAGAAAGGTACATAGACATGGAGGATTCGCTCGTTACCGTAGAGACAGGCTTTATCGACGGCATGGGGCAGCTGGCTGACTATTGGGGCTACAACAAGGTCGTCGGCTGGATATACGGACTGCTCTATTTACAGGACGGTTCCTTATCGCTGGAGAGTGTTGCGGCGGAGCTGCAGGTCAGCAAGGGCAATATCAGTATCAATGTCCGCGAGGCTGAACGTCTCGGTATGGTCAAGAAGGTCTGGAAGAAAGGGGACCGGAAAGACTATTACGAGGCGGAACCGAATCTTTGGCAGGTTATCCGCCGCATTACTCGCGAGCGCCAAAAGAAGGAGTTCGACTTCGCGATGGAGACCATCAAGACCGGGCTTGATGGTCTAGAGTTGCTTGAAAGCAATACCCAGCAGGTCCGATTTGCGCGTAAGCGGCTTAATCAGATGTCTTCGTTCTTGAAGTCGACCAACGCTATCATCAGCGGGCTTCTGTCTCTCGAGACACTCAAGGGTGCGGCTGTCCAGGCCTGCCCTGTCAGGAGCAGGCTGCCCGGAAGAACAAGCGATTGAGAGGAGTCTGAGATGAAGGTATTCATTGTTGGCGCCACCGGATTTATCGGTCGGAATGTCACGGCCGGATTGCTCGATGCCGGTCACGAGGTGACGGCCCTGACGCGCGACGCCGTACGCGGGCGGCAGACACTGGGTGACAGGCCAAAGGTGCTTGAAGGAGACCCAAATGAGCCCGGTGAGTGGCAGAACAGTCTCGACGGCCATGACGCCGTGATCAATCTCGCGGGGGAGCCGCCGCTCGCGAAACGGTGGACGGCCGCGCAAAAGCAGGTGCTGAGGGACTCTCGCACCAATCCGACCAGGATGATCGTCGCCGGGATAGAGAAGGCCTCGGCGAGGCCCCGGGTTTTTCTTTCCGGGTCGGCCGTCTCGTTCTATGGAGATCGTGGGGACACAACGGTTACTGAAGCCGATGGGCCGGCTGACGACTTCTCGGCTAACATGTGCCGAGATTGGGAGGAAGCAGCTTTTCAGGCGGAGGATCTCGGCGTGAGAGTGGTGGCTTTGAGGACCAGCTTTGTTATCGGTCACGGCGGCGCCCTAGACCGGATGGTCCCGCCGTTTAAGATGTGGGCCGGCGGTCCGATAGGCGGAGGCCGTCAGTATCTTCCCTGGATACACATCGACGACTATGTCGAATTGGTGAAGTTTTTATTGGCCACCGAATCTGTTAGCGGCCCAGTCAATATGGCTGCCGGCGCGGTGACTAATCGCGAGTTCTCGGCCGCTTTGGGTCGGACGCTTGGACGACCCAGTTGGCTACCGGTGCCGGGTTTCGTGCTTAAACTGGCATTGGGTGAAGCATCGGTGATCGTTTTAAAGGGTCAAAGAATAGTGCCGTTCAAGACAGTCGAAGCGGGTTATGGTTTTAGCTTTACGGATATTGATGCGGCCCTGGGTTCAGTCTTAAATTAAGTCGGTGCGGGCGTATTCGAATTCGTTATCCGCGGACCGTTCGCGGAAATCGAATCGGTCTTCAGCAAAAAGCTCCAGACATACCTGCGAGACTTCAGCGTCGTAAAGCCGCCCGGCGTTCATCGATATCTCATTTAAGGCTCGCGGCAGACCGAGTCCCGCTCGATAGGGGCGACGCGACGACATGGTTTCGACGACATCGGCCACCGCGACCACCTTGGCCTCAATAGTTATCTCATCACCCGATAGCCCGCCGGGGTATCCGGTGCCATCGAGGCGCTCGTGGTGCTGGAGGACCGCGTCGGCCACGGGCCAGGGGAAATCGATCCCCTTGAGTACGTCGTGACTCGCTTGGGCGTGGGCCTGGATGATCTTGAACTCGAACTCATTGAGAATACCGGGTTTACTGAGAATTTCCGCCGGCACATAGATCTTGCCGATATCGTGCAGCGCGGCGGCTACTTTGGCGCCTTCGCGGGACCGCTCGTCGAGACCCATCTTTACTGCAATGGCTTCCGCCAGCTTCGCGACTCTTTTTTGATGGTCAGCCGTATAGGGGTCGCGCAGCCCGGCGGTCGAAGCCAGGGCTTCGACCGTTCCTTTAAGAGTGCGGCTCAGTGCTT
>JAUWIO010000244.1 GCA_030605305.1 Actinomycetes bacterium | reverse complement strand
TACCTGCAGAATCCGGTATCCCTGAGGCTGGTTGGCACCGCTTTCGCTATGTCGGATGTTTTGCAGGCGGAATCGGGGCTGTTGACCGTGACTATCATGGGCATGGTCTTGGCCAATCAGACCAGCGTGCCGGTCAAGCATATCGTGGAGTTCAAGGAGAATCTTCGGGTCTTACTCATCTCGGGTCTCTTCATCTTGCTGGCAGCCCGGTTAAAGTTGAGTGATCTGGAGTTCTTCGGGGCGGGGATGGGGGCTTTTATCTTGGTTCTGCTATTCGTGGCCCGTCCGGCAGCCGCTTTCATATCTACTTTCAGGCTGGGCTTCAGTCAGAGCGAACGCCTTTTTATTGGGTGGTTGGCGCCGCGCGGTATTGTGGCCGCGGCCATGGCCTCGGTCTTTGCCTTGGCGTTGACGGAAGCCGGACACCCGCAAGCGGAGAAGCTGGTCCCATATACGTTTTTCATTATTATCAGCACGGTGTCGGTCTACGGTTTCTCGGCCTCGGCTGTAGCCCGCAAGCTGGATGTGGCCCAGGCAGACCCCCAAGGCGTGGTCATGTGGGGGGCCCATTCATGGGCCAGGATGATAGGGGAAGCGCTGCATAAGGAAGGATTCCGGGTCATCTTGGCCGATACTAACCGCGAGAACATCCAGAAGGCGCGCATGGCCGGGCTGGACACTCACTACGGTAATGTTTTGAACGAGCGGGCTTTGCACAACTTGGAGCTGGACGGGGTCGGTCGTTTCTTCGCGCTCACGAACAATGACGAGATCAATTCACTCGCCGTCTTACAATTCACCGAACTGTTCGGACGCGCCGGGGTCTACCAGTTGAAGACCCAGCACCGTTCCGACGGCGACCACGGGGCCGTAGCGAGAAACCTGCTCGGTCGTCTATTATTCAAAGAGCGCGCGACCTTCCCATATCTCAGTGAGAAGTTCGCGGCCGGGGCCATCATTAAGACCACGCACTTGACGCCCGAGTTCGACTACCAAGCTTTCTTGCGGGAATACGGCTCGGCAGCCATGCCTCTCTTCTTGGTCAACTCTCATCATGAGCTCAGTACCTTTAATCTGGATTCTCATTACTCCCCCGAGCCGGGACACACCTTGATTAGCATGGTAGAGCGGCCCAAAGCTGAGCCGAGCGAGGTCGATCAGGTGGAGGAGCACGCTACTTAGCAGATTTTATACCCACCTGTCGCTTGCTGAAAACCCTATTTCAACCGGCCGCCGGGCCTGAAAATGCCGGTTTTGAGCTATAATATGGGCAAATGTTATCCAGAATACTCGCCAGTTGGAGGGCACGAACCTTCATCGTTCTCCTCATCATCTTTATCGGCCTGGCTGCGATGCTGACAATGCTGCCTAAGACAGCCGATCGCGTCACTTTCGAACACAAACTTGAAGTCCGGGTCATCGGCGATACCGAAAATAAAATACTCAAAGTCCCGGTCGATGCGGCTATCTTGGGCGGCCGGATCTACGTCGTCGATGCCGGTTTGCCGGGAATAAAAGTCTTCTCCGGGGAAGGGAAAGAGCTCTTCGAGTTTGACGGTACCCGGCAACACGACCAGAAAGGCGCGCAACTCAAATACCCGAGCGCCATTGCCGTTGGTCCGACCGGCATGATCTACGTCGCCGATCTTACCGGCGCCAAGATAGTCGTCTTCGATGAGAATGGGGCTGCCAAGAAGGTCATCAAGATGCCTCAAGATGGCGAGCGCCCGGCCAGGCCGCTGTCGATCGCCTTCGATTTGCTCGGCCATCTCTACGTCGGGGAGGGCGAGGTCGGTAAGATCATGGTCTTCAGCGGCGACAAGTTCTTGCGCGAGTTCGCGACCGGTAAGCTCGATCATCCCAACGGCATCGCCGTCGATGATAAGCGTCGTGTATTTGTGTCCGACTCCAACAACCGGCCAATCGTTATCTATGACCAGAAGGGGCTTCCCGAGCGGGAGTGGCGCCTTAGGGACAAGAAGTCTTTCGTCCCGCGCGATATCGTATTCGACAGTCGCGAGCGTTTGGTCGTGGCCGACATGCTCAACTCTCGCATCGTCTTTCTCGATCACGAAGGTAAGCGGGTAAAGCAGCTGATCAGTCTACCCAATATGGACCAGCTCTTTCTACCCAGCGGTCTGGATATCGATCAGGACAACAACCTGATCATCACCGACCGGGGCCTGGGCCAAGTCTTCGTCTTCCAAGTCCCTTAGGGGGTCAGGTCTGGTTTTGTTGCTTTCCCCTGGTGGGACGCTTG
>JAUWIO010000277.1 GCA_030605305.1 Actinomycetes bacterium | reverse complement strand
GCAGCGCCCAAACGCCCAGGAGTGGCCAGAGTAGGGCTGTGACCGCTGCGCCCCATCCAAGGAACGGTATGATGTTCAATAATACGAGCATATCTGCCCTCATGCCCCCTATGCAAGCAAGCTAATCATTATAGCATTGCTTCTCCTTGAGACTCGGTTGACCTGGGCGTAATCGGCCACTACAGCCCGGCTGTCAACACTGACCGTTAGTGCTGATGTATAATAACGCGATGCTCCTCGCTCTTACAAATAGCCCTCGACCTATCACTACCGGTACGCGATCCGCGCTAGCTTGGTTTTTCACTTGCCTTCTGGCGGCGACCCTCATCCTGGCGTCCTTCGGTGCGGGGGCCGCTTGGGCCAAAGACTATAGTTTCCCGCTGGTCGACATAGATGTGACCATCAATGACGATGGTTCTTTCGACTTTGTAGAGACACGGACATTCGATTTCAACGGCGACTTTTCCTGGGCCGAATACCACCTACCGACAGCGGGGGCGACTGATATTGAGGGATTTGCGGTATCCGAGGGCGGTCGCACCTTCAGCGCCGACCCCTCCGGACAACCGGGAACTATACAGATCGACAAATCAGGAGAGCGCCTCTACGCGAAGTGGTTTTACAGCGCCGGCAATGAGCAGCGGACCTTCACGATCAGGTATCGGGCGCAAGACGCGATCCAAGCCTACTCGGACGTCGGCGAGTTCTACTGGAAGATCGTCGGCCCCGAATGGGACAAGGGCGCCGGTCTGGTCAGGGCGACCATCCACTTACCGCCCGGAGCTGAGAAAGCAGACGTCCGAGCCTGGGGGCACGGACCGCTCAATGGAAACGTCGAGATAGTCGACGGAAGAACCGTCAGCCTCGAGGTCGAAAACCTGGCCCCGAATACCTTTGTCGAGGCGAGAGTGACCTTTCCGAGGGCGTTGGCGGCGAATGCCGAGACAGTCTACGACGGCAAGGGGCTCCCCGCGATCCTGGCCGAAGAAGAGGACTGGGCGGCCGACGCCAACCGCCAACGGCTGCTGGCGCGGACCGGCAATATCGCCGGCATCCTGGTGCCTATCATCGCTGCCATGATCAGTATCTTTCTCTGGCGCCGCCACGGTAAGGAATACTCAGTCGGCTTCGATGGCCGCTACTATCGCGAGTTGCCGGCCGAATATCCGCCGGCGATCGCCGGCTATCTGTGGGGCTTCGGTAGCATCGGCATGGAGAATATCACGGCGACATTAATGGACCTCGGCCGGCGCGGCCACGTGACAATAGAAGAATCTGAAGAAGTGAAGACCGGCTTCTTGCGGACTAAGGTCGTAAAAGACTATGTCATCCACCGGCAAGACGGAGCTGATGATGAGCTTTTTGACTTCGAAAGAAGCCTGCTGGACTTCCTCTTCGCAAAGGTCGGCAAGACCGACTCCGTCTCCATCGAGGACCTGAAGGGCTACGCCCAGAGCCATACGTCGTCCTTCCAAAAGTTCCTGACTGCCTGGAAGAAATCCGTCAAGCAGACCGCTAAGAAACACCACCTGATTGAAGAGACCGGCACCAAGATGATGGCGGTCAATATCGCCATAAGCGCTATCGTCATGATCTTCGGTGTCCTGCTGATCACGCAGGGCATGCTGGGAGGCATCTTCGCACTCGTCGCCGGCGGCATTCTGGCCGCCTTCTCCCCCGCGGTCAAGCGACGGAGTTGGCGCGGGGCCCGGCAGTTGCGACACTGGCGCGCTTTCCGCCGGTTCCGGCAAGACTTTTCGCGATTAGACGCAGCGCCGCCGAGCGCGG
>JAUWIO010000109.1 GCA_030605305.1 Actinomycetes bacterium | reverse complement strand
GCGGAAAATAAGGTCTCCGCACAAGCCAAAGGGAAGGGGGTGACAATCATGCGTAAGCGTATTCTGTTTATTTTCACCGCGTTGACTCTCGTGTCCGCTCTGATCGTGCCGAGCTTGGCTCTTGCCGGAGCTCGGATTCAGGACAATGGGAGCGGCACAGTATCTCTGGATGGCGAGGGAGATGCACCCGAGCAAGCCACAGGTACGGCCAAGTTTGACCTCGACAGCAACGATGACGGTTACCACAAGGTCAAGATGCAACTAAAAGTCAGGAACCTGCCGGAGCGGGCCGGTCGCGTCTTTGAGACCTGGTTGCGGGACTCGGAGACCGATTTCGACGATCCGGTCGGCGCGTTCCAGACCGACAATGATGGTGACGGTGGCTTCACCGTGACCATGAGAATGAACTTTTTTGCTCCGTTTGATGAGATTCTTGTCTCATCGGAGGAGAGAAACGATACCAACCCGGAACGCAATGGGGAGGTTCTTCTCCGCGGCAGACTTGAGTAGTCAGCGGACGGTGCTTCGGCCCTCGTCTTGAACCGAAGTGAGAATCAGAGTAACGACCACGGGCCCCTTCATTTGGAGGGGCCCGCCTCTGTTTGTCTAAAAAAAGAGACTCTTGTATCATGTGCTTCACTATTCTCGGACTCGGTTGGTGTCCCACAGCAAGCCCCGGCCGGTCCTTTTTGCGGGTGTGGCGGAATGGCAGACGCGCATGCCTTAGGAGCATGTGTCCTATGGACGTGGAGGTTCAAGTCCTCTCACCCGCACTCAAAGTAGATCGGTTGGTAGAGTTTTGACAGGAGATGATATGACGATTAAGACCGATGTCGAGCAGGTCGAGAAGGATACGGTTGTGATCACAATCGAGGTCTCGGCCGAGCGGATCGCGGGCCCTATTAATAAGACGTACCGTGAGATTGCCAAGAAGGTGCGCATCCCCGGGTTCCGCCAGGGGAAGGCGCCTAAGCCCATTATCGATCAGATGGTAGGGAAGGACGTCGTTCTGGACGAGGCGGCCAATGACATGATCCCTGACATGTATTCCGAAGCAGTCAAAGGGGCCGGGGTCGTCCCGGTGACCATGCCGGAGATCGATGTAGTCCAAATAAAGGACAACGAACCCTTTATCTTCACGGCTAAGGTTCAAGTAAAGCCTGAGATAAAGCTCGGTCCGCTGGCCGATCTTAAGATAGAGCCGATCGAGCAGAAGCCGCTGGCGGACGAGGTCAAGAGCGAGCTCGAGAAACTTCAAAACAAGTTCGCCACTCTCGATGTCGTCAAGAGTCGCGCCAGTCGAAAGGGCGATTTCCTCCTGATCGACTACGACGGATACATTGAGAACAAACCGTTCGAGGGCGGGCGCGGCAGCGACTATATGTTGGAACTCGGCTCGGGGACATTCATTCCCGGCTTTGAAGCCAAACTCGAGGAGGTCAAGCCGGGCGCCTCAAAAGATGTCGAGCTGACTTTTCCACAAGATTATCAAGCCGAACACCTGGCCGGGAAAGACGCTATCTTTAAAGTGAAGGTAAAAGAGATAAAAACAAAGAAGTTGCCGAAACTAGATGATGAGTTCGCGGCCAGTGTCAGCAAGTTCGATACGCTCAAGGAGTTGAAGGCGGACCTGAAGTCCAAAGCAAAAGAGCTGCAAGAGAAGCAGGCGAAGGCCGCGGTCAGGGAAGCCGCCCTCGAAAAGATGGTCGAACTCTCCGAGGTCGATCTGCCTGACGGCATGGTCGAACGGCGCATCGATCAGATGGTCCAGTCCTTCGCTGACCAGGTCGAGCAGATGCAGGGCGGAAAGTTTCAAGACTGGTTGAAGCAAACCGGCATGGAACCGGCCGAGTTTCGGAATAACTACAAACAGGAAGCCATAAAGAACCTCAAGACCGAATTGACGCTCGAGGCCGTTGCTAAAGAGCACAAGCAGGACGCGACAGATGCGGATATCGATGAGGAGATCAAGAGGTTGGCGGAAGGTTCGGACAAGGATGTGGACGAGCTCAAAGCCGAGATAGACGAGAGAGACGGCCGGGACTTCTTACAGGAAAGATTGTCCATGGACAAGGCAATAGATTTTCTGGCTGATAATACTGAGATCAAAGCAGAGAAAAAAGAGAAAAAGAAGGGTGATGCTGATGAGTCTAGTACCGATAGTGATTGAGCAAACTTCGCGGGGCGAGAGATCTTACGATATCTACTCCCGCCTGCTTAACGAACGCATTGTCTTTATGGGGAGCGAGATCAACGATGACATCGCCAATCTGGTCATCGCGCAGATGCTGCACCTCGAGTCTGACGACCCCGAGAAAGACATCAACTTGTACATCAATAGCCCGGGTGGGTTGATTACGGCCACAATGGCGATATACGACACGATGCTGTACATCAAGCCGGACGTATCTACCATCTGTATCGGCCAGGCCGCCAGCGGCGGGGCGCTGCTTCTGTTGGCGGGCCAGCCCGGAAAGCGGTTCATCACCCCGAACTCGAGGGTTCTTATCCATCAGCCCCACGGGGGGGCGACGGGACAGGCGGTCGATATCGGTATCCAAGCCGCGGAGATCCTGAGGACGCGTAAGTTGCTCGACGAGATCGTCGCCAAGCATACTGGTCAGTCCATTGAAAAAGTGGAGAAAGACACTGATAGGGACTTTATCATGACCGCAGACCAGGCAAAAGAGTATGGTATAATTGATGAGGTTATTAAAGAACGTAAGAAATAGTGGCACGCTGACAAAGACAGGGAGGGTCGCTAGTGGCAAAATTTAGCGACAGTCAGGAACAGCTTAAATGCTCGTTCTGTGGCAAGAGTCAACGACAAGTCAAGAAACTGATCGCCGGTCCCGGTGTATACATTTGTGATGAATGTATAGATCTGTGCAATGAGATCGTCGATGAGGAGTTGAGCGAAGAGGTTCAACTTAAGCTTGAGGATCTGCCAAAGCCCAAAGAGATCTACGAGATCCTCAACGATTACGTTATCGGACAGGAACAGGCCAAGAAGATCCTGTCGGTGGCGGTTTACAATCATTACAAGCGGATCCAGGTAGGTCCGCAAACTGAGACCGATGTCGAGCTTCAGAAGAGCAATATCCTGCTGCTCGGCCCAACCGGATGCGGTAAGACGCTCCTGGCTCAGACGCTGGCGAAGATACTCAACGTACCTTTTGCCATTGCCGACGCCACGGCGTTGACCGAGGCCGGCTATGTCGGCGAGGATGTCGAGAATATCCTCTTGAAGCTCATTCAATCCGCCGACTACGACGTGAAGCGCGCCGAGACCGGCATCATCTACATCGATGAGATCGATAAAGTCGCTCGTAAGTCGGAGAATCCGTCGATCACGAGAGACGTCTCCGGCGAAGGTGTCCAGCAGGCCCTCCTAAAGATCTTGGAATGGACTGAAGCGAGCGTACCGCCGCAGGGCGGCCGCAAGCACCCGCACCAGGAGTTCATTCAGATCGACACGACAAATGTGCTCTTTATCTGCGGCGGCGCCTTCAACGGCCTCGAGAAGATGATCGAGAACCGCAGCGGTACGAAGGGTGTCGGCTTTGGTGCCGATATCAAGAAGCGTCAAGAGAAGCTCATCGGCAGCATACTCACCAATCTGCTCCCCGAGGACCTACTCAAGTTCGGGCTTATCCCCGAGTTTGTCGGGCGGCTTCCGGTAGTAGCGACTGTCGACAACCTGAGCAAGGAAGACCTGGTCAAGATCATGGTCGAGCCGCGCAACGCGCTCGTCAAGCAGTACCAGAAGTTCTTCGCCTACGACAATGTGGAGCTGGTCTTCGCCGACGAGGCGCTTGATGCTATCGCCGACAAGGCGCTGAGCCGGGCCAGCGGTGCTAGAGGGCTGCGGGCGATCATGGAGGATGCGCTCCTCAACGTGATGTACGATATCCCGTCACTCGCGAATGTGGCCAAGTGCGTCATCACCGAAGAAGTCATCAAAGACGGGGTAGAGCCGACGCTCGTATCGGCCCCGGCCGAGGAGCTCAAGAAGCCCGACGAGGGCGAAGCTGAGGACGAGGGAATCACAGCTTAAGTCGCGAGAACAACCAACGAATTTAAAAGGACCGCCTCCGGGCGGTCCTTTTCTTTGGGTTGGCCCGTTGGCCCGTCAGGGAAAGAAGTATTAGCAAGCACCAACGTGATAAGGTGGGCAGATGAAAGCAAGCATTCCATATCTTACAGATCGACCGGCCTGGAAGGCGCTTGAAAGCGAGCACCAGAAGCTGCGGGATATACAACTTCGCGATCTTTTTATCGACGACCCCCAGCGCGGTGAGCGCCTGACGGCGGAGGCGGCCGGGGTGTTTCTTGATTACTCCAAGAACCTTGTGACCGATGAGACCCTGCGGCTCTTACTGCAACTAGCAGAGGAGTCGGGCCTGCGGGCGCAAATCGACGCCATGTTCCGGGGCGAGAAGATCAATGTCACTGAGGATCGGGC